>CBIHPL010000517.1:0-2818 GCA_966212005.1 uncultured Asticcacaulis sp. | reverse complement strand
CGGGGATGCCGCGCTCCCAGCTGTCGCCGTCGGGCTCAACCGGCCACCGCGCACGCTTGAGGCGGCTCTTCAGGTCGGCAACCTCTTCTTGCGGGATCGAGATGCGGAACGGTGCGGGCTTTGTCATGGCCATGGTCTCCTTGGAATGGGCGGATGGGGTAATGATGCCGCTCAGGAAAGCTGTCGCGGTCGCGGATGTGATAAATTGGCGGCGGTTCATCGGCTCTGATCTCTTGTTCGATGGCCACAATTTAGCGGCGGAGACCTCAGTATGATTGTAAAAATACGCGGAGTTTGCGGCCTTCCGGAGTGGCGACCGCCAGGCTTGCCCCCTGTCTCGCTTCCTGTTAGCCCACCTGTTCGATCATGCGAGATTCGGACGATGACCGACAGCCCCTCATATCAAATGCGCGTCGCCAACTGGATGCAGGCCTGTTTCGGCGAGGAAATTTCCGCCGATATCCACGAACGCTGCCTTCGCTTTTTTGAGGAGGCGGGAGAGTTGTGCCAGGCGATGGGCATGTCGGAAGAGGACGCCCACGCCCTGGTCGCCTATACCTGGGGACGGGCGGCAGGCGCTCCCGAACAAGAGGTCGGCGGTGTGGTTGTGACCCTGGCGGCCCTGTGCGAGGCGTCCGGACTGGACATGATGGCCGGCGCCGAAGCTGAACTTGCGCGCATCGACGATCCGGATGTTATTGCGCGCATCCGCGAAAAGCATGCGACCAAGCCGATCCGCAGCCGCAGGACCGGTGCGCCGGGCACTTGAACCGGCGCTACCGAACCGCTATACCTTGTTGCGCGACTGCATGTTTTTCTCGCCGGCCACGAGCGGGTCTTTGAGGGGCCGACTTTGGCCCTTTGCGGCCATTGGCACTAGTTCAGAGAGCGCTAAAACAAGACGTGCCAAACTGCGCGGCAGAAGCGCTGAAGGCCCATTTTTCGGGTGTGGCAGCCTAAGACGGGCATGGCGTCGGTCGGATCATTTGGCTTCCTACACCGACCGCCGCGACCTGGACCGGCCATAAGAAACCCGAAACCTCCTGACCTTAGTACAATTTTTATTCGAAGCCTTCCAAAACGCGCCAAGCGCGCTTGTAGGTGCCACCTTTGTCACCGAGAGCCTGACGCCAAGCGTTATCATCCATACCTGACAGTTTCGATCTCAGAGACGCACGATCGCCAGGAACCTTTAAGCGACGCAAATACGCTGCCATCGGCTTTGACGCATTTCGAGGCATCCCCAGCAAGCGTAGATCGATGGCGTCGTTCGTGTTGACGCCGTAATATACCTGAGAGGGAAGGTTCTGGAATGTCTTCAAATCTTCAGGTGACATTATCGCCATCTCGTCGCCCGCCGTGAGGCTCTGCAAAGCGGATAGGCCCCATGACGCGGTCAAGGTTAGCTTCCCGTAAACGGCTTTGCAGGTCTTCGAAATCGAATCTGTCTGGTCGCTATGTCCGGCGACTGGGAAATATTCGCTCGCTAGATCGGGAATTGAAGTCCCCGCAACCCAGTCTTTGACGATCCGCGCCAACAGGTCACCGTCATAGGCCTTGCCGCCTATTATTTCCGAAAGCTCTTTACGGATCTCGGGAATCTTAAATAGCACGCCGAACGCTTTTCCCAGATTGGGATTACCGGCAGCAAATAGACTGGACGCATCCCATGTGTCTGCAGTGATGCGGGCTTCTCTCACGCCGCTCAAGGCCTTGCTGACGCTTTCCCATGAGAAGCCGGTGCTGTCGACAAGCGCCAAAGGTTTACCTTTGATGATCGTTGCATAGGTCAGAACTGCCTCAACCAGACGGTTGGCTGTGTCGGCAGATTGCTCACGCAGTTTCTGATACCCGAAGCTCCCACGCAAAATCTGTTCGACCTGTGACTCAAAACGACCATGGTCGTTTAGCCACCGGTAGCTGTGGGCCAGATATTGGAGAAACGCCGACCATTCCTTCATCCAATGGAGGCTGTGCAGTTCTAGAGTAGGGCTCGTTTCAAGTGCTTTCTGGACCATAGCCAGCAACGTGGAGTCCAGGCTCGATACATTCTGCTTCACATATTCCCGAAGGATTTGGCTGCGTTCGTCTGTGGTCGAGGCCAGCGCGACAATTCCCGTTCCTTGCTGGTCGGCACGGCCGGCACGGCCGGCCAGGTTCCAGAAGTCTTCAGGAGGCATATCTACGCCGTAGGGGTATTGATGCGATGCCATCACGACGCCGGTAACAGGGAAGTTCACCCCCTGAGCAATCGTTGTGGTAGCGACGAGACTGTCCAGTTCGCCACGCTCGACAAGCCACTCCATAAGGGTGCGCGTTTCATCCGACAGCCCGGTGTGGTGCAGGCCGATCCGCTTTTTCAGCATGTCGACCAGTTCAAAATCGTCGCCGAATTCCGAGGCAACAAAGTCGGCCACAAAATTTATATCGTCAGTTCCGCGGTCACCGTTCAGACCAGCGCGTTCCTCAGCCCTTTTTGCAAGGTCAGGATCATTCGCCAGTGTCCTGGCGATCGACCAAGTGTACGGTACTTTTTGTGCGACGACGATCACCGGCCCTCGCTTGTTGAGGCAAACAGCCGTGGCGGCGGCGACGTGAGAGGTGGAAGTCCTGACGTTCGACCAACTCAGGCCAAGGGCGCGGCCTGAACAGAGTTCGATCTCATCTTCGATCTGTATGGTGTTCTTGGAGGTATGAACGGTCTTCAATTGGAGCTGGTATTCGCCTCTCTTCTCGCCGGCGACCGGCATCGCCACAGCAATGGCCCGATCATTAGGCCGCCATTCAAAATCGACCGAAATATCCGAATGGCTGTCCG
>CBIHPL010000516.1:0-2829 GCA_966212005.1 uncultured Asticcacaulis sp. | reverse complement strand
GGCAGGGCGGCCGGATCGAAGGTCGACAGCGGCAGGTTGACGGCGCCGGCGATGCGGACCGCATCGAATTCATGCGGTTCGCGCACGTCGACCAGCAGGATTTCGCCGGCTTCGAGTGCGGCGTGAACGGTTTCGGGGCTCAGATCGATGACACCGGCCATGGCGGCCTCCTGTATAATTCGCAGTGCCTGTTTTTCCGGCGCAGGGCGCCGGATGTCAACCGTGAGGGGACATACTTTTTCTGCTGCCTTCACTGCCGGATAGCGCTAACATTTGCGTTCAACTGGCGCGACCCGAAGCGCCTTGGAGGAAAACTGTGTTTAAACTGAAAGGCCTGTTGGCCGCCGCGTCCCTGCTTACCCTGTCCGCGACCATTCCAGGCAATGCCTGGGCCGAAACAATGCCGTATGACTGGAAAACAATACCGCTGGGCGGGGGTGGCTTTGTCGATGGCTTCCTGTATCACCCGGCGGCAAAAGACATTCTCTACGTCCGCACCGATGTCGGTGGATCCTATCGCTTCGATTACGCGGCCAAACGCTGGGTTCCGCTGATGGACGGCTTCGGCAAGGACGACTGGGACTGTTTCGGCACGCTGGCGCTTGCGGTCGATCCGCAGAATGCCGACCGGCTCTATGCCACTTGCGGACTTTACCTAAGCCCGCGCGTACCCAATGCCGGCGTCATCCGTTCCGAAGATCGCGGCGTCACATGGCAGAAGACGGCCCTGCCGTTCAAGCTGGGCGGCAATGCCCTGGGACGTGGCACGGGTGAGCGGCTGATGGTCGATCCGAAGAATAGCGACCGCATCCTTCTCGGCACCAACCGCGACGGCCTGTGGGTGAGCACTGATCGCGCCAAATCGTTCCAGAAGGTCGACGGCTATGCCGAGGCCGGCGTCACCTTCGTATTGTTTGGCGAGGGCGTCATCTATGCCGGTTCGGGCACCAATACGACGGACGGACAGGGCTCGGCTGGTGGTGGAGTCTTCTGGTCGAAGGATGGCGGCAAAACCTTCAGCCTGATCCCGGGTTCGCCACAGCTGATCCCCCATCAGGCCGCGGTCGACAAGGATGGCACGCTTTACGTCACCTTCGCCGACGGCCTGGGCCCGCACGGCGTGAAAAATGGCGCGGTATGGAAGCTGTCGGCGACGGGGGCGTGGACCGATATTTCACCGGCCACGCCGACCAGGGAGGTCACCTTCGGCTATTCAGGACTGGACCTGCAAGGCGGCACCCTGGTGGTGTCGACGTCCAACCGCTATGCCTCGTCGGACGATCTCTATGTCAGCCGTGACGGCGGCAGGACTTGGTCGGGCATGGGCGCCCAGGCAAGGCATGAGTTCAGCCGGTTTCCCTGGCTGGTCAACTATATGAGCGGCCACGATGAGGACGCCGGCGCGCGCAACAATATGGGCCATTGGCTGGACGCGGTGAAGATCAATCCGCACAATCCGGATGAACTGGTCTACGGCACCGGCTACGGCGTCTGGATGACGAAGGACCTGGGCAAGGCCGGCAAGGGCGGCGAGGTCCGCTTCGATTTTGCCAATGATAACCTGGAAGAGACTGTCGTGCTGGGGCTCGAAAGCCCGCCCGAAGGACCGCGTGTGCTGATGGCGGCCGGCGATATTGGCGGCACGGCCTTCGACGACTTCTCGAAGACGCCGGCGAACGGCCTGTTCACGCCGATGAACAAGACCAATCAGTCGGTGGCCTTCGCCGCCCTGAAGCCGAAGACGATCGTGCGCAGCGCCGATAATGAGACCGCGCGCGGTTATATTTCGTTCGATGGTTCAGAAACCTGGCGCCCCCTGCCGTCCGTGCCGAAGCCGCTCGACACGACCGATTGGCACGCGCATCGCGCCGGCAAGATCGTCATCTCGGCAAATGCGACGTCGCTGGTCTGGGTACCGGAAAACGAGCCGGCCTGGTTCTCAAAGGATCTCGGCAAGACCTGGGCACCGTCAACCGGCTGGATGGCGCCGGAACGCGGCCAGGAGGCCATCGCCGACAAGGTGCTGGACGGCGTTTATTACGCCTATGACAAGAAGGCTGGGGCGATCCTGATCAGCGAGGATCACGGCGCCAGCTTCGGAGCTTACGCGACTGATCTGCCGAAGCTCGGAATTGGCGGGCAGCTGCGCGCCGTGCCCGCCAGGAAGAACGACCTGTTCCTGGCAGCCGGTGATGCCGGACTGTTTCACATCGTCAATGGCAAGGTCTCGGCCAGGTTGGCGGTCGTCACAACCGCCTGGCAGGTAACCTTCGGCAAGGCGGCGCCGGGGAAAGCCTATCCGACCGTCTTCCTGTGGGGCAAGGTCCGTGGCGAGGAGGGGCTGTGGCGCTCGATCGATGGCGGCGAGACGTGGATACGGATCAATACCGATGCCACGCGCTTTGGCCAGATGCGGGCGATTGCGGGGGATCCGAGGACCTTCGGTGTCCTCTATATCTCGCCGGACGGCCGCGGCACCATGGTGGGGCAGCCTGTGTAATAGAAGGGGAGTGGGGCCGCCGGCCCCACACTCCGCAAGTTATCAGTACGTCCGCGTCATGTTGAGAACGAACGCGGGGCCCAGGTGTACGACCTGCTTGCCGGTGTTCAGATGCACCACAAACATCAGCTTGCCTTTGTCGTAGTCGGCATCGGCGGTCGTCTCCAGCGTGTACATCTTCCATTCAGACGTCAGATCGAAGCTGCTTTCGCCAATGGCGCGGTAGGGCGCTTCATTGATCTGAAGCCGTCCGGGAATGCGCACGCTGCCGCTATCCGACTTGGCCTTGAGCCAGATCGCGCAGACAAGCTTGTCGCCCTTGGTGATCT
>CBIHPL010000515.1:0-2853 GCA_966212005.1 uncultured Asticcacaulis sp. | reverse complement strand
CCGTCGCCATTGCCCTGGGTCATCCAGACGGTCTGCTTGTTACCGTAGGCGCTGGTGAAGCGCGTATTGCGGTTCTCGATCGTCAGTTCGATCGGCTTGCAGACGTATTTCAGTTGGGCGTTGCGCAACAGCGCGCCGGGCAGCAGGCCCGCTTCACACAAGATTTGAAAGCCGTTGCAGATGCCAAGGACCGACACGCCACGCTCGGCTTCGGCCTTGACCGCCTGCATGACCGGCGACAGCGAAGCCATCGCGCCGCAACGCAGATAGTCACCGTAGGAGAAGCCGCCGGGAACGACGATGAGATCGAGGCCGGAGGGCAGGGCGGTCTCCTGGTGCCAGACCATTTCGACCTTGCCGCCGACGGTGGTTTCGACAGCCGTCTTGCAGTCGCGGTCGCAGTTGGAACCGGGGAAGACGAGGACGGCGGCTTTGAGGGCCATTACGCCACCTCGACCTTGTAGGATTCGATGACCGTATTGGCGAGCAGCTTTTCGCACATCGACTTGAGCTCGGCCTTGGCGGCGTCCTGATCGGCGCCATCCATGTCGAATTCCAGCACCTTGCCGACGCGGACGTTCGAGACGCCACCCCAGCCAAGACCGTGCAGGGCGCCTTCGACAGCCTTGCCCTGGACGTCGAGGACGCCGGGTTTCAGGAACACGTGGACCTTAGCTTTCATTACTGCATTCCGCCTTCGATGACTTTTGGCATATCGCCCATGATGCCGAGACGCTTGGCGACTTCGGCGTAGCTTTCGATGACATTGCCCATGTCGCGGCGGAAGCGGTCCTTGTCCAGCTTCTCGTTCGTCTGGGCGTCCCACAGGCGGCACGAATCCGGGCTGATCTCATCGGCCAGGATGACGCGTGAGAATTCACCTTCGAAAAGGCGGCCATACTCGATCTTGAAATCGACCAGAGTGATGCCTACGGCCGCAAACATCCCCGACAGGAAGTCGTTGACACGCAGGGTCATGGCCAGGATGTCGTCGATTTCCTGGGTATTGGCCCAGTTGAACGCCGTGACGTGCTCTTCGGTGACCATCGGGTCTTCGAGGGCGTCGTTCTTGTAGTAGAATTCGATGATGGAGCGCGGCAGTTGCTGGCCTTCCGGCAGGCCGAAACGCTTGGCCATCGAGCCGGCGACGACATTACGGCAAACGACTTCCAGCGGGATGATCTCGACCTCGCGGATCAGCTGTTCGCGGAGGTTCAGGCGCTTGATGAAGTGGTTCTGCACGCCGATATTCGTCAGCTTGGTCATGACGAATTCGGAGATGCGGTTGTTGATGACGCCCTTGCCGTCGAGAACCGCCTTTTTCTGCGCGTTGAACGCAGTGGCGTCGTCCTTGAAGTACTGGATGAGCGTGCCGGGCTCCGGGCCTTCGTACAGAATCTTGGCCTTGCCTTCGTAGATCTTCTTGCGACGCGTGTTGGTCATCGGACCTGACTTCCTTGATCGGAGGGCGACGCTTGAATTGACGATTCGCGCCGCGCTGGGGGCAGCGGGCGCAAACATAAGGCTCTCAAAGCGTTGGGACAGGCCCAGGCCATCCGTGATTTGACCTAAAGCATCATAAGGGATGCCGTTCGCCGCCGCAAATAAACAAAAACTTTTGCCATGTAAATGACACTTCTTGTTGCGCCGGACCTTCAGGAGAATTAAAACAGAACTCCGCCTGAAAGGTTTGCCCAGATGTCCAGTATGAACGAGCGTATTTCCGATGTGTCACCGGCCTTGAAACCGGAGGATGCGGCGAAAGGGTTCGAGTTCATGGCCGCCGAGCGTCGCAACCGGCTGATCGGACTGTGGGCGGGCGAAAAGATGGGCTTGAATGGCGAATCGATCGAGAATTATGCCCTTGCCCTGGGCAAGTCCGCCCATGCGTCCGAAGAAGACGTGATCCGCAAGATTCTCGGTGACCTGACGGCTTCGCGCATCGTGATCCGCGAAGCCGAGGTCCGCGTCAAGGCGGCCGAATTCCTGGCCCAGTCGCGCGAAGCGATCAAGGCTGGCTCTTAAGCCTCTAAAACCTAAACGAACCTTCCGACAACTGAGAAGCGCGGCGTGCCGGCATAGGGCGCAACCGAGGCGATCGAGCGCGGCTGGTCGCCGGCATAGAGCGACAGGTCGTTGAGGCGCGGGGAGATGCCGCCTTCGATATCGCCCGACGGCGAATGGAACAGGACCTGGCCGCCCCAGTCGGAGCGCCAGTCGCGGCTGAAATTCCATTCGAAGCACAGGCGCGCGGCCAGGTCGGTATGCTGGGTGAAGAAGTCGCCGGGGCGATAACAGACGGCCGAGAGTTCGGTCAGGGTCAGATCCGACAGGCCGGTCAGTTCACCGCAAAACTGCGCGAATTGCGCAGACTTTAGCAAGCTGGCGAAAGGCGTTAGCGGGAAATCTTCACCTGATTTGTCAAGCAGGTTCACGCCCAGGCGCAGCCAGGACAGGCCCGATTGCGCACGCTCGGCGGCGTCCTGGAGCCTCTGCTGGATTTCCGATTCGGGCAAGGCATTGAGTTCGCGCCGGTTAATGATTTCCGGTCGGCCTTCCTTGGACACCAGTTGCAGTTCCCACGGCGTTTCCTGTTCGAGCGCGTGGTGGATGGCGTCGGCGTCACCAGCCGATACAGCGCCTTCCAGCCGGATGCGGCCCTTGTTGGTGAAGCGGCTGACATAGCCGGCTGTGTCGAAGGCGTCGGAAAGGAGTTGCATGGTTGTACCGTTGAAAAAGGGACCCCACCACCCCCGCGATAAATCGCGGCGGTCCCCCTCCCCATGCCTTCGGCACAGGGAGGACAATAAAGAGCGCGATCACTCCTCCCTGTCGCAAAGCGATGGGGAGGGG
>CBIHPL010000514.1:0-2865 GCA_966212005.1 uncultured Asticcacaulis sp. | reverse complement strand
CTCATAGAGATCAGGTGTCAGAAAGCTGTCCGGGCGAGACTCGTAGAAGCGCAGGCATTCCGCTTCTGTCGGCGTATCGTGGGTCAGCTCCGCCTCAAAGACCTGCCGTATCAGCGCTTCATCCGCCGTTTCAAGACGACCCTGCCCGTCCGCTTCCGGCTCCGGTTCAAGACCCAGGTCTCGAGCCCGGTTGAGCAGAAGCGCCTTAATTGCCAGGGCATGGGCAGCAGCCGCATGGGCGCCACCGGAACTTGCTGCGGGATGATTGGGCATTTCGTCCCGGATGAGTTGTTCAGGGATCTCTACCCCGTCAAAGACAAGATGGGTCATATGCCTATTTCCGACGAATTTGAGCGATGTCGCGGCGCGTGCGGACCAGTTGCCAGCCGCGGCGATTGAGATACCAGACCGGGGCCGACAGCATGTGGACCAGACGGGTGAACGGGAAGACCAGGAGGATCGTCATTCCCAGGATCAGGTGCGCCTTAAAGAGCCAATGCACGTCGGCAACGTAGGATGCCGCCTTGAGGTTGAAGCTGAAAATGCCCTGGGCCCAGTTCATGAACTTGACCATCTCGTGGCCGTCCATATGGCCGGCGGAGACCGGGATCGTCGCCAGCCCCAGGCAAAGCTGGAGCGTCAGAACCAGAAGAATCGCGGAGTCACCGAAGGTGGAGGTCTTCCGAATGCGGGCATCAAACAAGCGGCGATGCAACAGCAGGAGCGCACCGGCCAGGGCGAGTACGCCGGCGACGCCGCCCGCCCCCATGGCCAGCAGTTGCTTTGCACCATGCGGCACCCCCAGATAGTCGAAGACGGCGATCGGGGTCAGGAGGCCGACCAGGTGGCCTCCGAAGATGACCAGGACGCCGAGGTGGAACAGGACTGAGCCGGCCACCAGCTGTTTACGACGCAAAAGCTGCGAGGAACCGGTGCGCCAGGTATACTGCTCGCGGTCAAAGCGCAGAACCGAGCCAATCACGAGGACGGCCATGGCGATGTAAGGGTAGATCCCGAACAGAAGACTGTTGAGTATTTCCATTTGTCATACTCCTCCGGCGGCGGCGCGGCGCGGCGCGGGCGCCGATGGACCAGATGTCATTGCCGTGACCAGCGCCTCGGCCTTGGGGCACCCGGCCTCGCCGGGTCCGAAGGTGACCGCGGTCTCCTCCCACTGTTTGTCGAGGGCTTCCAGGTCGTCAGGATTCTCTTCGGGCTCGGCCAGGAGCGCGGCGACGATCTTTGCTTCGGCGCGAACGCCGGCAAGTGCGACGAGCGCGTCGAACACGGCCTTGTAGCGGCTGTCACGCTTCTTCAGGCGTTCGGCCATGGCTTCCAGCACGTGAACCGCCTCAGCAAGAAATGAGGCCGCCTCGGGCTGCGGGAGGATGGACAGGAATTCCAGAAAGACGGGCAGATAGTCGGGCAGTTCCTTCGCATCCAGTTCCAGCCCGCGGCTACGGTAGAGCTCGATGAGCGCCACCATGGCCTGGCCGCGTTCGCGACTTTCGCCATGAATATGTTCATAAAGGTTCAGCGACAGTGAACGTGTCCGATCGAACAGATCGATATAGCGCTCCTGGGCTTCGTAGAGGTCTGCCGTCGCTATGTCTTGCGCCAGTTCGGCGATGCCCCCCGCCACACCCGACGAGATCAGACTCTCACTGTGCACAATGGTGACGATGTCGTGAGCCAGTTCTTGCGTTTCGGCGGTCGGATAGGCCAGCAGCCGAGCCAGCCCCTGATAGGTCATGGCCATGGTCAAGCCTCCCTTGCTGTCGGCGCGGCGGCCGGTTTCTTGATTTTTCCGAACAGACCGAACTCGGTCTGGCCGCCGGAGCAGCCGTTTCCGAACGTAAAGCCGCACGAGCCGCGCAGGTCGTAGGCATCTTCCGCCGTTTCGCGATGAGTCGTCGGGATAACGAAACGATCCTCGTAATTGGCCAGGGCCATGATCTTGTACATATCCTCCACCTGGGCGACCGACAGGCCGACCTTCTCGACCATGGGCGCGTCGATGCGGCCATCGATCGTCTTGGCACGCATGAACATCCGCATGGTCATCATGCGCTGAAGCGCCTCGATGACCGGTTCCTCGACGCCTGCCGTGAGCAGATTGGCGAGATATTTGGCCGGGATGCGCAGCGAATGGACGTCGGGCATTTCGCCGTCCATCTCCAGCGCGCCGGCCGACGCCGCCGACTGGATCGGGGAAAGCGGCGGCACGTACCAGACCATGGGGAGCGTCCGGTACTCGGGGTGGAGCGGGAAGGCGATCTTCCAGTCCATCGCCATCTTGTAGACGGGGCTGTTGCGCGCCGCCTCAAGCCAGGCTTCCGGGATTCCGTCTGCGCGGGCCTGCTTGATGACTGCCGGATCATGAGGGTTCAGGAAGACATCCAGTTGGGCCTGATAGAGGTCCTTGTCATCTACCGACGCCGCGCCTTCGATGCGGTCGGCGTCATAGAGCAGAACGCCGAGATAGCGGATACGGCCTACGCAGGTTTCCGAGCACACGGTCGGCAGCCCGACTTCGATGCGCGGGAAGCAGAAGGTGCATTTTTCCGATTTACCGGAACTCCAGTTATAATAGATCTTCTTGTATGGGCAGGCCGAGACGCACATCCGCCAGCCGCGGCACTTGTCCTGGTCGATCAGGACGATGCCATCTTCCTCACGCTTATAGATCGCGCCGGACGGACAGGCCGCCACGCAGGTCGGATTGAGACAATGCTCGCACAAGCGCGGCAAGTACATCATGAAGGTGTTTTCGTACTCGCCGTACATGGCCTTCTCGACGTCCTCGAAGTTATGGTCCTTCGAGCGCTTCGAGAATTCGCCGCCCAGGATTTCTTCCCAGTTCGG
>CBIHPL010000513.1:0-2868 GCA_966212005.1 uncultured Asticcacaulis sp. | reverse complement strand
GAAGACTGGGGGCTGCAGCCCTGGGCCGCAAAGACCTATGAGCCCGAGACCGGCGACATCGGGCCCAAAACCTACAGCCGCATATTCGAACTGATGTGGCGCCTGAAGGCCAATACGATCTGGCCGGCCATGCACGACGTGACAAAGCCGTTTTACAGCTATGTCGGCAATCCGAAGGTGGCTGAGGATTACGCCATTGTCGTCGGGACGTCGCATGCCGAACCGATGATGCGCAACAATGTGCGGGAGTGGGACAGGAAGACACGCGGCGAATTCAATTTCCTGACCAACCGCGACGGCCTGACGCGGTACTGGCAGGAACGGGCGGTCGAATCCAGACCGTTTGAAAGCATCTACACATTGGGCCTGCGCGGCATACACGACAGCCCGATGGAAGGGGCAAGGACGGACGAAGAACGCAAAGCCGTTACGGAGGAGGTGATTTCAGTCCAGCGAAGCCTCCTGGCCGCCGCGCTCAACCGGCCGATAGGGACGATCCCGCAAGCCTTGACGATCTATAAGGAAGTCGAGGAAACGTATAATGCCGGACTGAAGGTGCCTGACGATGTCATGCTGGTCTGGTGCGACGACAATTACGGGTACCTTACCCGGCTCAGTTCACCGCAGGAGCAGAAGCGGCCGGGAGGCGCCGGGGTATATTACCACGTCTCGTACTGGGGGCGGCCGCACGATTATCTGTGGCTTTCGACAACCCACCCTGGCCTCGTCCGCGAACAAATGGAGCGGGCCTGGACGACGAATGCGCGCCGCGAATGGATATTCAATGTCGGCGACATCAAGCCCAGTGAATATCTCGCTACCTATCTCATGGACCTGGCCTTCGACCACGAGACCCTTGAGGAGGCACCTCATGACCATATCCAGCGCTTCATGGGTAAACAGTTCGGGACGGACCTGGCGCCGGAAATTGCCGCCATCATGATGCGATACTACGACCTCGCTTTCGAGCGGCGGCCGGAATTCATGGGCTGGAGCCAGACCGAGCCGACGACGCCGACACGCATCAGCGCCTATGTCCAATCCGACGGCGAGGAGGCGCAGAATCGCCTGGCGGCTTACGCAGATCTGGTCTCACGCGCGGAAAAAGTTGCCGCGACCTTGCCGGCTGATCGCCAGGATGCCTTCTTTCAGCTTGTCCTTTATCCGCTTCGCAGCGCTGCGAACCTCAATGCGCGGGTCCTGAACCACGACCTGTCATTGCTGTATGCCCAGCAAGGCCGGGCCAGTGCGGATTTTTACAGCGCCCAGGCAAAAGCCGCCTACGACCGCATCGTCAGGGATACCGCAAGCTATAACAGCCAGCGCGACGGAAAATGGCGTTACATGATGGACATGGCGCCACGCAAGCTGCCGGTATTCGACATGCCGGCGCTTCCCGCCTGGAGCAGTACCGGCAAGGACGGGTGTGGCGTCACGTTCAACGGCCAATATGCCGTCGACGGCGAAGGAGGGCCTTTGACCTTCCGGATCGGCAAGCCTGGAAAGCAAACGATCAGCCTGTTCGGCTATGCGGCGGAGGAGGTCAAATGGACGGCTAGATCGGCCAACAGCAGTATCAAGCTGTCGGCTGAAGCCGGCACCCTGAACGCTTCCAACGGTTATGAAGTGCGACTGACCGTGACCTATGACGGCGGCGCGTCCACCGGAACCCTGGCCGTGAACTGTGGCGGACGTGCCAGGAACATCCGGACACACGTCCTGAAGGACAACGGGGTTCCGGCTGAAGCCTACCGCACGATCGCTATCCCGGTGGTCTCGGCCAGCATGACGTCGCAATGGGAAATCATCGATGACCTGGGCAGCCAGGGACAGGCCGTCCGGTCAAAGCTGGATTTGCCGTCGATCGAAGCGGCGGGGGCCAACGCGGCGACGCCTATGGTCTATAGTTTCGAGAGTACGTCTCCGGTCGGCGGACAGATAAGGCTCGTCACCCTGCCGACCAAGCCCTTGCATCCCGGCGCGGGCGTCCGCATCGCGGTAAGTCTGGACGGCGGGCCATTGCAGGTCCTCGACTACATGACGATAGGCCGGAGTGATGAATGGCGTGAAAACGTCCTCAGCAATACCGCCGTACGGACGCTGCCTCTGGATATTCTGAAACCGGGTATGCACGAACTGAAAGTGTATGCGCTGGACCCGGGAATTGTCCTTGACCGGATTGAAGTTGAACTGGATCGCGCGCCTAGACGCTATGGCGCTGCATTCAATGCCTTCTAGCCGATATCGACATTCGGATGAGAGCCAGGGAGCGGGACATGAGATCGACAGGCCTTCTCGCCACGGCGATTCTGACCCTGGCGGCACCGGCTGAGGCGCAGCCACGGGCGACCGTCGTGCCGCCGCCCTCGCTTGCCGTACCGGTGTCGGTGAGCGATGCCGGGGCGCGCCAGAAGACCCGTCAGGTTGCGCTTCGGAAAATTATTCTTGTCGGCGATTCGACTGTCCAGGTGGGCACCGGCTGGGGAGGAGCCTTTTGCGCCGTACACGTCTCCGGCTTTACTCCGTGCATCAATATGGCCCTGGGCGGACGCTCGACGCTCAGCTACAGGGCTGAGGGCACCTGGGCAATCGCCTTGAACGAGGCCAGGGCGCCGGGTTTCAGCAAGGTCTACGTCATCATTCAATTCGGCCATAACGACCAGCCGGGCAAGCCGGGGCAATCCACCGACCTGGACACCGAATTTCCGCAGAATCTCAGGCAATACGTGCTTGACGTACGCAATGCCGGCGCCATTCCCGTCCTGGTGACGCCGCTTACGCGCCGCGACTTCGTCGACTATTCGCTACAGGACACACTGGCGCCCTGGGCCGACACCACGGCCGCGGTCGCAAGGGAACTTAACGTCC
>CBIHPL010000512.1:0-2871 GCA_966212005.1 uncultured Asticcacaulis sp. | reverse complement strand
GCTCTCACCCCCCGCCCCCCCGTTGCCGCGGTGAGGTTCGGGGGCCGGGGCACTCTGACAGAGTGGCATACGCTGAAAGCGTTTTTGCCCCTCATCCGGTCCTTCGGACCACCTTCTCCCCGCAAGCAGGGAGAAGGGTATTTCGTTGACTTATATCACATACGGTGCGCGCATCGGGCGCGACAGCATGGCGTTCGCATCATCGTCATTCTTGAAGCGCTCGGCGACCGGATCCCAATACACCTTCCGCTTCAGCACCATGGCGATGTCGTGCACCAGACAGGTCGAACACGCCCGATGGCCCATCTCCGCCGGCGAGATCGGCGGCTTTCGGCTGATGATGCAGTCGAGCCAGTTGGTGTGCTGCTCATCCGCAGTATAAAGCTTGATCTCGTCCGGCCCGATGACCGAGGTCAGAATCTTCGGGTCGGAGGCGTCGAGGGCCTTGGCCCTGCCGGACTTGGGATCCGAAGCGGTTGCCGCCGCATCACCACGCGAGACGAACAGCCAGCCCTTGGTGCCGATATATTTGATGCCGTTAGGGTAATCGCCGCTGATGCTCATACGTACGCCGTTGGCGTACACGGCTTCGGTCCGGAACTTGCCGTGCACGTCCCACAGGCCAGAGGCCGGATATTCGACGTGGTCGCACCACACTTCGACGGGGCCGGTATGTTCGGTGTCCATACCCCAGTGGGCGCTGTCGATATGGTGCGATCCCCAGCCGGTGATCATGCCGGCGCCGAACTGGCGCAGACGCAGCCAGCCCGGCCGGTCATAACCGGTGCGCGGATGGACGCGATCGAGCGTGTAAGGCACGTAGGGTGTCGAGCCCAGCCAGGCGTCGTAGTTCAAACCCGCCGGAATAGGTTGCGGCGTCGGGTCACCGCCGGCGGGATCGCCCGGCAGGCCGATTTCGACGCGGGTGACCTGGCCGATACGGCCATTGCGCACCCACTCCGCCGCCTTGCGGAACTGCGGCATGTTGGTGCGCTGCTGGCTACCGATCTGCAGGATGCGGCCAGACGCATTGACGGCGTTCGACAGCGCCCGGCCTTCGGCGATCGTCAGCGACGCTGGCTTTTGCAGATAGACGTCCTTGCCGGCTTCGACCGCGTGAATACCCATCAGCGCGTGCCAGTGGTCGGGCGTCGAGACGATGACCGCGTCGATATCCTTGTCAGCCAACAGGTCATGGTAGTTGGCGAAGGTCTTCACGCCGTCATAGGGCTTGCCGGTTTGCCTGGCGTAGAAGTCGTTGACGAATTGCTTGCCCTCTTCCATGCGGTGGGCTTCGACGTCCGACACGGCGACGATGCGCGCGCGGCTATCCTTCAGCACCTCGGGCATGTCGTGGCCGCGCGAGATGCGACCATTCCCGATGGCGCCGACATTGATGCGCTTGGACGGCGCGTATTGGCCAAAGACGGTAGACGGCACGACGGCCGGGAAGCCCGCCGCGACAGCCGTCGCCAGTCCGGCCCTGATCAGGCCGCGCTTAGTAAGCTTGGTCATTGGTTTCCTCCCAGACGAGGTTTTGTCGCGCTTTCGGGGAGCGCTAAAGATTTCCGGCCCTCCCAATTTTTTGGTAAGGGCCGGAGGGGAAATTCAGATTTTTACGGTCTTGGCGCCGACCTGCGCCTTGATCGACAATTCGGCGGCAAGCAGGGCCATCTCCTGGTCCTGCGCGGTTTCGGTGCGGTTGACGATGTCGGCGATGAATTGCGGACCAAACGGCAGGTCGCCGTTCGAACAGTCGATGAAACGCGCCTCCTTCTGGTCGACGATGAACAGGTTGTTGCCCTGTTTGCTGACCGCGACATTGGTGTATTTGCGTACCTCGATATAGCCTTCGGTGCCCAGGATAAACAGGCGGCCGTCCCCCCAGGTGCCCAGCCCCTTCGGTGTGTACCAGTCGAGGCGGACATAGCCGAGACCGGCATCGCCGCGCAGGGTCATGTCGCCGAAATCCTGGAAGCGCGGACGGTCGGGATGGCCGATATTGGCGATCTGCGACGCCACGATTTCCGCGCTCTTCGAGCCCGTGTAGTACAGAAACTGGTCGACCTGGTGCGATCCGATATCGGTCAGGATACCGCCGAACAGGCGGTCGTCCCAGAACCATTCCGGTCGCTTGCCGGCGCCACCGGCATCGCCGCCGCCCTGCACGATCTGGTGCGGCGCCAGGTTGATGGTCTGGATGACCTTGCCGATCGTGCCCTGCTTGATGAGCTCGCCTGCATGGACGGCGGCACGCACGTCCAGCCGTTCGGAATACTGGATGCCGTACTTGCGGCCGGTTTCCTTGATGACTTTACGGACCAGCGCCAGGTCCTTGAGCGTGATGATGCCCGGCTTGTCGGCCAATACGTCCTTGCCGGCCTTCATGGCGCGGATGCCGATATGGGTGCGCTCATTGGGCACGTGTGAGGTCAGGATCAGCTGGGTGTCGTCGTTGATCACCTCGTCCTGGGTCGCGACGATCCGCGCCTGCGGATAGCGCTGGCGAAAGGTCGCCAGCTTGTCAGGCTCGGCGCCCCAGGCATTGACCAGTTCGCCGCCGCCGCGCTGCATGGCGGCGATCATGCCGTGAATATGGTCGTGGCTGATGCCGCAGACCGAAAAGCGCACCTTGTGCTGCGGCTTGAATTCCGGCGGCGGGGCCAGGGTCTCGGCCTTCACGTCGCCGGCGGCAAAGCCCATGGCGGCGACACCGGCTATCCCTGCCTGCATGAGAAAGTCGCGGCGGGCATTGGCTTCCTTTTTCATCATTATCCTCTCTGTCGGTCTGATTACGCATATGCCCCGGGAAAGGCGGATACAGCCGGCTCAAGCCGATCTTTTGGTCTGACCATTTGATAACAATGGTCA
>CBIHPL010000511.1:0-2877 GCA_966212005.1 uncultured Asticcacaulis sp. | reverse complement strand
CGTGGCGACAATGAGCCGATAACCATCGGTGCCTGCAGCAATATCCAGGATGGCTCGGTGCTGCATTCCGATCCGGGCTCGCCACTGACCATAGGCGCGGGCGTCACGGTCGGACACAAGGTGACGCTGCACGGCTGCGTCATCGGCGACAATACGCTGGTCGGCATTGGGTCGATCATTCTGAACCGCGCGGTTATCGGCCAGAACAGCATTGTCGGCGCGGGCTCGCTGGTGCCCGAAGGCAAGACATTTCCCGACGGCGTGCTGATCCTGGGATCGCCGGCGCGCGTGGTGCGTGAACTGACGCCGGAGCAGGTCGCGGGCCTCAGGCGTTCGGCGGATCACTATGTCGCCAACGCCCAAAGATTCGCATCCGATCTCAAGACGCCAGGCGCGCTTCGGTAATGCCCTTGTTGGCCAGCTGGTCGGCGCGTTCATTGAGCTCATGGCCGGCGTGGCCCTTGACCCAGTGCCATTTGATCTTGTGCGCCTTGGTGGCCGCGTCGAGCCGCATCCACAGGTCGTCATTCTTCACCGGCTTCTTGTCGGCGGTCTTCCAGCCGCGCGCCTTCCAGCCGTGGATCCACTCCTTGATGCCCTTGAGGACATACTGGCTGTCGGCATGCAATTCGACCTCGCACGGCTTTTTCAGTGCTTCGAGTGCGGCGATAACGGCCATCAGCTCCATGCGATTGTTGGTCGTACTGGCCTCATAGCCATAGAGTTCCTTCTCATGACCATTGGCCATGAGGATGGCCCCCCAGCCGCCCGGGCCGGGATTACCCTTGCAGGCGCCGTCGGTATAGATGGTGACCTTGCTCATCATTCTGCCTGCGTCAGCACGCGCGGCAGCTTGAACGTCACGGTTTCCTGGACGCCCGAGTTTTCGATGACCTCGGCGTCGAAACGTTCGGTCACCGCCTTGACCAGGTCGCTGATCAGGTTTTCCGGCGCCGACGCGCCGGCGGAAATCCCCAGCACCTTCACGCCGTCGAACCACGACCAGTCAACGTGCGACGCGTCATCGACCAGGTAGGCGGCGCGGGCGCCGGCGCGCATGGCGACTTCGACCAGGCGTTGCGAGTTCGACGACTTGGCCGAGCCGATGACCAGCACCAGGTCGCACTCTGCGCTGATGTCCTTGACGGCGTCCTGGCGGTTGGTGGTGGCGTAGCAGATGTCTTCCTTGTGCGGCACGGCGATCTGCGGAAAGCGGGATTTCAGCACGCCGACGATTTCCGAAGTATCGTCCACCGACAGCGTCGTCTGGGTGACGAAGGCGAGGTTCGCCGGATCGACCGGCGTAAAGGCGCGCGCATCCTCGACGGTCTCGATCAGCTTGACGACGCCTTCGGGCAGTTGCCCCATGGTGCCGATGACTTCGGGGTGGCCGGCGTGGCCGATCAGGACGATCTCGCGGCCTTCGCTGAAGTGACGCTCGGCCTCGACATGGACCTTGGAGACCAGCGGGCAAGTGGCGTCCAAAAAGAACATCTGGCGTGATTGCGCCTCCGCCGGCACGGACTTCGGTACGCCGTGAGCGGAAAAGACCACGGGCCGGTCGGGCGGACACTGGTCCAGTTCCTTGACGAAGACGGCGCCCAGCGCCTTGAGGCGATCAACGACGTGGCGGTTGTGGACGATCTCGTGGCGCACATAGACGGGCGCGCCGTAGAGCTCCAGGGCGCGTTCGACGATCTGGATGGCGCGATCGACACCGGCGCAAAAACCACGCGGCGTGGCGAGATAGACTTTAAGCGAAGACGACATATCCTCCACATAAGGCGTTTCATGCGCTTTTGCCACAGCAAACAGACGGTGTCGGAGCGGAAGTTGTTCCGCCGTGATTTGGCCGCAGTCCACCGATAAAACCCTTTGAAATTGCCCGCGCAGGCGCTACACATCGCCTAACGGCGCCGCTTCTACGGGGGAAGGGCAGGCCGGCAGTTACCCCGGCAACGCTGAATGTCCCAGGATAGGCTAGTTCATGATGTCTTCGTCGCGCCTTTTTCTTTCAGGCCTTTGTCTGGCCGTAGCACTTGGTGCCGCCGCTACGCCGGTCCTGGCGCAGAGCCGGGGCAAGGGCGACGAAGAGACCGCCGAGGACAAGGCCAAGAAGGAAGACGAATGGGGCGAGCGCACGCTTAGCCTCAGGAAGCAGAAGGCCGAAGGCCCGTGCCCCTTCGTCAAGGTGCTCTACGACGCCGCGCGCTATCATGAGTTCAAGGACAATAAGGAAGCGACCAGCGCCGCCATGTGGACCGGCGAAATCAATGGTGTGACTTCGGACTGCGCCTATAAGGGCGGCGACCCGATCGAAGTCGCGATCGATGTCGGCTTCTCGCTGGGACGCGGCCCCCAGGCGGACGGCCAGACCAAGACCTATCGTTACTGGGTCGCCGTGACCGAGAAAGACGCAACCGTCCTGGCCAAGCAGTGGTTCGATCTGCCGGTGACCTTTGCGCCGGGGCAGCAACGCGTCGACGTCAACACGCGCCTCGACGGCATCGTCATCCCGCGCGCCGATGTGTCGATCTCGGGCTCGAATTTCGAAGTCCTGGTCGGTTTCGAAGTCACTCCGCAAATGGCCGCCTTTAACCGCGACGGCAAACACTTCCGCTATGTTTCGGGCGGCGATCAGCAATAGGCTTGTAACTGAGAGGCGAGGTGCGTAAAGGGGGCGGGATTCTCAAGCCTTCTTAGGTGCCTGTATGTCAGACAGCTTCGTTCTCTCGCAAGACCTTAAAACCCAGTTGACGACCGCTAATACTAGTGCGTTCGCTTCCATTGGTGTGCCAACTGATTTTGCACGAGTTACTGCCTCTGACCGTCCTGACTTAGCCGACTTTCAAAGCAATGGCGCTCTGGCTGCATCCA
>CBIHPL010000510.1:0-2896 GCA_966212005.1 uncultured Asticcacaulis sp. | reverse complement strand
CACCGCCCCAAGGAGCCCTGGCTGTCCGACGGCGCCGTAGCGACTTCGGGCGAGATGGCGGCACGCATGGGCCTGGCCGGCGTGTCGGCGCTTTCCGAACGCATCATGATGGAGCGCGACCTGGCCTTGGTCGAACTCACCGGTGCACGCTTCCTGGTCGATCAGGTGTCGACCGCTGAAGGCCTGTCGTCGCTGGAACGCGCCAAGACCAAGGGGCTGGACGTCTATGCCTCGGCCAGCATCAACCACCTGGTGTTCAACGAGATCGACATTGGCGATTACCGCACCTTCTATCGTCTGGACCCGCCGCTGCGCGCCGAACGCGACCGTCTGGCCTGCGTCGACGCCCTGGCCAACGGGCTGATCGACGTCGTGGTGTCGAACCACTCGCCCGCGCCGGCTGAAGACAAGCGCCTGCCTTTCTCCGAAGCCGCGCCGGGCGCCATTGGCTTGCAGACGCTTTTGCCGGCGCTGATCGGTCTGCATCTCGAAAACGATATTCCTCTGATCGATATCCTCAGGGCCGTCACGCAGAACCCGGCGCAACTGCTGGGCCTGGACGCCGGCCGCATCGCCAAGGGCGCACCGGCCGACCTGATCCTTGTCGATATCGACGCGCCGTTCGCGTTGCGCGAGCGCGACATCCTGTCGAAATCGAAGAACTCACCCTTTGAAAACCGTACGTTACAGGGCAAGGTGCTGAAAACACTGGTCGACGGCCGAATCGTCTATCAGGCATAAGCGATTGGATACTCAGTGAACGCCTTCCCCGCCCCAGCCATCTATGCCCTGGCCGTCATCGGCGGGTATCTTTTGGGCTCGATCCCGTTCGGGGTGCTGGCAACGCGCATGGCTGGCATCGACATCCGTTCGATCGGCTCGGGCAATATCGGCGCCACCAATGTGCTTAGGACCGGGCGCAAGGATCTGGCGCTGATGACCTTTGTCGGCGATACCGGCAAGGGCGCCGCCGCAGTCGGTCTCGCCTTCGCGTTGCTGCTGCCGGCCGATATCGAAACGCGCCGCATCGCCATGGCCCTGGCCGGGGCTGCCGCCTTTCTGGGCCACCTCTTCCCCGTTTGGCTGAAGTTCAAAGGCGGCAAGGGCGTCGCGACCTTCTTGGGCACCCTGTTCGCTGCCTGCTGGCCCATGGGGCTGGTTGCGGGCGGGCTGTGGCTGCTGACCGCCTTTACCTTTCGCATAAGCTCCCTGTCGGCCCTGGTCGCGGCCGCCCTGGTCGTCCCTGTCAGCCTGCTGGTCCCCTATATTGATCCCCCTTACGCCTTCTGTGGCATGGCGCTGTTCATGGCCGTGCTGATCTACATCCGTCACGCCGACAACATCAAACGCCTGCTCAAGGGGGAAGAACCGAAGATCGGCAAGAAGAAAGAGGCCACACCGGAAGCGTGAAATCGCACAACCGCGATTTGATCCGAATCAATGTCTCCGCTGCGACGCAGCATTATAACAGGGCCAGTTAGTTGCGTTGAAAGGCCCTACGCCATGTTTACCGAACCCGCCATCGATCTGACCGTCCACCATAAGCCGGTCAACCTGTCCGACCGTTTCGCGCTTGGCTTCACCAAGCTGCTGCGCTTCTGCGCGGACACCTTCTTCGCCAAACGCTATGGCCACCGCGCCATCGTGCTTGAAACGGTCGCTGCGGTTCCCGGCATGGTCGGCGCCACGCTCAACCACCTGAAGTGCCTGCGCCGCATGCAGGACGACCGGGGCTGGATCCGGACGCTGATGGAAGAAGCCGAAAACGAGCGCATGCACCTGATGACCTTCATCGAGGTTGCCAAGCCGACTGTGTTCGAACGCTTCGTCATCATCGCCGTGCAATGGGTCTTCTATATCGCCTTCTTCGCGCTATACGTCCTGACGCCCAAGACCGCGCACCGTATTGTCGGCTATTTCGAGGAAGAAGCCGTGATCAGCTACACCCACTACCTGGCGGAAATCGACGAGGGCCGCAGCGCCAACGTCCCCGCCCCGGAAATAGCCAAGCGTTACTGGAAGCTGCCGGACAGCGCCACCCTGCGCGACGTTGTTCTGGTCGTGCGCGCCGATGAGGCCCACCACCGCGACGTCAACCACGCCTTCTCGAACGAACTGAATGGTGTGGCCGTCGATCACGAAGCCATCGCGCCTTGCCCGATCCACGATGAAAGCGTGTGCATCCAGAAACTGGCGGCATAATCCCGAAACGGGAGGAACAGAAAGGCGGAAGACGAAAATGTCTTCCGCCTTTTGCGTGCTTGAGAGGCGGGGTTCCAACTGCTAACGTCCCGGTAGAGGGGACATCATGGCTTTCGACCGCATCACCACCGCCACCACCGACGCCGAGCGTTTCGCGCGCCTCCGGCTGGCGCGAACCGACCGCATTGGCCCCGTCAACTTTACCAACCTGATGCAGCGTTTCGGCAGCGCCGTAACGGCGCTGGATGCCCTGCCCGCCGTCATTGGCCGTTCGGGCGGCCGGTTCACCGCCGCGCCGGAGGACAGGGTGACCGAAGAACTCAGGCGCGGCGAAGCGATCAATGCCCGGCTGCTGTTGCCGGGCGACGCGCACTACCCGTCCCTGCTGGCCCAGATCGATGCAGCCCCGCCCGTCTTGTGGAGTCTGGGTCCGGGATTGCCGGTCAGACGCCGCACGGTCGCGATCGTGGGCGCACGCAATGCCTCGGCCGCCGGTCAGACCATGGCGCAAAACCTGGCGCGCGACTTAGGCGAGGCCGGCTTTGTCATCGTCTCCGGTCTGGCGCGCGGCATAGACGCACGCGCCCACACCTCGGCATTGAAATCCGGAACGGTGGCGGTATTGGGCGGGGGCGTCGACGACGTTTATCCACCGGAAAATGCGGACCTATACCAGGCGCTCAGCACACAGGGC
>CBIHPL010000509.1:0-2927 GCA_966212005.1 uncultured Asticcacaulis sp. | reverse complement strand
TGGTACAGCCCTTGGTGTGGCCGGGCGTGAGGTGCGCCGTCAATGCAAGAGCGTTCAGGACAAGAATCGTTCCGTCGTCGATCACCTTGTCGACCTCGACTGCCGGGAAACGTCCAACGCCATTTACGTTGTCGCCGTCGTGCCGACCGCTCTCCAATGCCTTGCGATCCCCCTCGAGGGTCACAAGCGCCGCGCCTGTATCCGCCTTGATCTTCGCTATACCGCCGACATGATCCCAGTGGGCGTGGGTTTCGACGATGTATTTGACATCGCCTAGCTTGAACCCCAGCGACTGGATGTTGGCCTCGACGACCGCCGCTCCCTTCTCCGTAGCGCCATCCAGCAGGATATGGCCATAGCGTGACGTTATCAGATAAACGCCGATGCCCTTGGTGCCGACCGAATAGACATTGCCGGCGACACGAAAGGGCTCGGCAGGTTCATCCCATTCCGGATTGGCCAGGGCCGTCGCCGGCAAGGCCAGCAGCGCCATCATCCACAAAGCCTTCATTGCGCGGCTTCCTTTACACCCAATATCCGGCAGATGGCATAGACCAGGTCGGCGCGGTTGAGCGTATAGAAATGGAAGTCGCGCACCCCTTCCCGCTCAAGTTCAAGACACAGTTCGACCGCCACAGCCGAAGCCAGAAGCTTGCGCGTTTCGGCGTCGTCATCCAGTCCCTGGAACAGGTTTTCCAGCCATGCCGGTATATCGGCTTCGCAAGCGGCCGCCATGCGCCGCAGGCCTTTGAAATTGGTCACCGGCATGATGCCCGGCGTCAGGTCGATTTTAATTCCGGCATCGGCAACGGCGTCTCGGTAACGCAGGTAGGTTTCAGCCTCGAAAAAGAACTGGCTGATGCCACGCGTGGCCCCGGCATCGACCTTCTGGCGCAGGACATCGAGATCGAAGGCAAGGCTGGGTGACTGGGGGTGCTTTTCCGGATAGACGCCGACGCTGACTTCGAAATCACCGATACGCTTGATCGCTGCGGTCAGTTCCGTGGCATTCTGATAACCGTCGGCACGCGGCGTATAGTCGCCGAAACCGGTGGGCGGATCACCCCGCAGCGCCACGATATGGCGCACGCCCGCGTCCCAGTAGGCCTGGATGACCTCGTCGACCTCTGCGCGCGAAGCATCGACGCAGGTCAGGTGCGCGGCCGGGCGCAGGCGCGTCTCATCCAGCATGCGCTTGACCGTCCGGTGCGTGCGCTCTCGCGTAGACCCGCCGGCGCCATAGGTCACCGAAACGAAGGTCGGATTGAGCGGCGCCAGGCGGGCGATCGACGTCCACAGGGTCTGTTCCATCTCCTCGGTTTTTGGCGGAAAGAACTCGAAGGAGGCGCGCACGCGTCCGCCTTCGGACAATGAGCGGGCGATGGGCGCCAGGTGCAGGGAGTCACGGTTAAGAACGGGGCTCATAAAAAATCTCAGTTTTTGCTTTGTCGCATTTCCTAACGGCGAACCGCCAGAAACGTATTTTGGCACTTCGCCGGGAAATGCTAGTGCTTTCTGGCGAGCCAGATTTTTACAGTCAGTCCGCCGGATTTCTTTGGCGGCAAGTCGAGTATGGTGCTGGGCGTCAGCCCTGCGGTGCTGAACCAGTCCGCCATGTCTTCGTCCAGCATGCCAAGGCGCCGGTGCTGGTATTGCTCGCGCATGATTTCCAGACCGTGGTGGGCAAAGTCGGCGATCAGCAGGCGCCCACCCGGCATCAGCAGCCGGCTGGCTTCGCCGATCGCCCGGCCCGGATCGCTGAGGAAGTGCAGCACCTGATGGATAACAACGAGGTCAGCCGTCCCGCCGTTCAGGCGCGTATCGTAAATGTCACCATGGCGAAAATCGGCGTGGGTCAGGCCGGCGCCGAAGGCCTTGGCGCGGGCGATATTCAGCATGTGCTGGGACTGATCGACGCCAATCGCCGCTTCCGCCCGGCCTGCCAGCAGTTCCAGCATGCGGCCAGAGCCAGTCCCCAGATCGATCAACTGACGGACCGGCTGATCCCCCAGGACCTTTAGAACGGCTGCCTCGACGTCGGCCTCAGAGACGTAGTGGCTGCGGATTTCGTCCCATTTGGGCGCGATCGTTTCGAAATAACCTTCGGCCGATTTGCGCCGCGCGACGCGGACGGCTTCAAGCTGCAACAGGTCTTCCGGATAGGCGTCACCCGACAGACGCAGAATGGCTTCAAGCAGCGGCCGCATGGACGGGGCATGCGACAGCCGGTAGAACACCCAGGCGCCATCAGGGAAGCGTTCGATCAAACCGGCCTCGGTCATGAGCTTGAGATGACGGGAAATGCGCGGCTGGCTCTGGTCGAGAATCGACACAAGCTCCATGACCGACAGTTCATCGCGCGCCAGCAGGCGCAACAATCTCAGACGCGTCGGCTCACCAGCCGCGCGCAGGGCATCGAGAAGGGCATCGAACTGGAACTGGGCAGCTTGCTTTTCCATATAATCACATAAAGATATCTTTATATGATTTGCAACCTATTTCTCAAGACATTGCATACTGCGGCAGGGGGACGCATGGAAAATCGTCTGTAAAGCGACTATATCACAGGCCTGTTGAATTGAGGAGTTACCATGGCACGCGATGGAGTGACGTTAGGCACCGCACTGATGCGCGGCTTGCAACGCAAATGCCCGTGCTGTGGCCAGGGCAAGGCGTTCCGAGGCTATCTGAAGGTCGTCGAGGAGTGCGCGAACTGCCGCACGCCCCTTGGCATCTATCCCTGCGATGACGGCCCGGCCTACCTGACCATGCTGCTGATCGGACACGTCGTCATCGGCCCTGCCTTCATGCTGCACATCTTCTACATCTATCCGGCGGAAATCATTGTGCCATCCATGCTGGCCGCCATGCTGGCCTTGACGCTCAGCCTCCTGCCGGTCGTCAAAGGCGCCTACCTGAACCTGATG
>CBIHPL010000508.1:0-2945 GCA_966212005.1 uncultured Asticcacaulis sp. | reverse complement strand
CCATCGCTGCGCGACAGGGAGGAGTGAAGAAGCGCAATTTATTCGGCAGGTTCGGCCGGGATATAGACTTCGCTGCCCATATCCTTGAACTTTTTCGACATCTCCGCCATGCCGGTTGCGGCCTCTAAGTCTGCCTTTTCGTTGTCGGTCATGTTGGCGGCGTAGTCGCGCACCTCCTGCGTGATCTTCATCGAGCAAAATTTCGGACCGCACATCGAACAGAAGTGCGCCGTCTTGTGCGCTTCCTTCGGCAGGGTTTCGTCGTGGAAAGCGCGCGCCGTGTCCGGATCAAGGCCCAGATTGAACTGATCCTCCCAGCGGAAGTCGAAACGCGCGCGCGACAGGGCGTCGTCCCAGGCGCGCGCCGCCGGGTGGCCCTTGGCGAGGTCGGCGGCGTGGGCGGCGATCTTATAGGTGATCACGCCGGTCTTGACGTCATTGCGATCCGGCAGACCGAGGTGCTCCTTGGGCGTCACGTAACACAGCATAGCCGTGCCGAACCAGCCGATCATGGCTGCACCAATGCCCGAGGTGATGTGGTCATAGCCCGGCGCGATATCGGTCGTCAGTGGCCCCAATGTATAGAAGGGGGCTTCGCCGCAGGTCGCCAGCTGCTTGTCCATATTGGCCTTGATCTTGTGCATCGGCACGTGGCCGGGGCCTTCGATCATGACCTGGCAGCCCTTCTTCCAGGCGATTTGCGTCAGTTCGCCCAGGGTTTCCAACTCGGCGAACTGGGCGCGGTCATTGGCGTCAGCAATCGAGCCAGGGCGTAGACCGTCGCCGAGAGAGAACGTCACATCATACTCACGCATGATGTCGCAGATTTCCTCAAAGTGCGTGTAGAGGAAGTTTTCCTTGTGGTGCGCCAGACACCACTTGGCCATGATCGAACCACCGCGCGACACAATGCCGGTAACGCGCTTGGCGGTCAGGTGGACATAGGCCAGGCGCACGCCGGCGTGGATGGTGAAGTAGTCGACGCCCTGTTGCGCCTGTTCGATCAGGGTGTCGCGATAGACTTCCCAGGTCAGGTCCTCGGCGACGCCATTGACCTTTTCCAGCGCCTGATAGATCGGCACGGTGCCGATCGGGTTCGGCGAATTACGCAGGATCCACTCGCGGATATTGTGGATGTTGCGGCCGGTCGACAGGTCCATGACGTTGTCGGCGCCCCAGCGGATGGCCCACACCATCTTGTCGACCTCTTCTTCCATCGAGGAGGTGACGGCCGAATTGCCGATATTTGCGTTGATCTTGACCAGGAAGTTGCGGCCGATGATCATCGGTTCGACTTCGGCGTGGTTGATATTGGCCGGGATGACGGCGCGGCCGCGAGCCACTTCGTCGCGGACGAATTCCGGCGTGATGAAGTCGGGGATCGACGCGCCGAAATCCTCGCCGTCGCGGATGACCTCGGCCTCCTGTTTGCGGCGGATGTTTTCGCGGATGGCGATATATTCCATCTCGGCCGTGATGATGCCGGCGCGGGCATATTCCAGCTGGGTCACCATCTTGCCAGGCTTGCCACGCATGACCTTCGGCAGGTTCGGGAATTCCGGCGCCAGGCGCTCGGGCGAGACATTGCCATTGTCTTCCGGCTTGACCTTGCGGCCTTCGATGAATTCGACATCGCCGCGGTCGAGCACGAACTTTTCGCGGACGCGCGGCAGGCCCTTGTCGATCTGGGGCACGAAGTTCTCTTCGGTATAGGGGCCGGTCGAATCGTAGAGGCTGACCGGCGGCTCATTGGCTTCCTTTTGCAGCGCGACTTCGCGGAACGGCACGCGCAGATCGGGGAAGAGGACGCCGGGCTCATAAACCTTCCTGGAGCCGGGAAACGGCGAGGCTTCGACCTTGATCGGCTTTAAGTCCTTGATGGGCTTGTTCATTGTGTAATCCCTCATTGCCCAATCGGCAGATATAATGTGAGGGATCATGCGCGTAGATTGCGGGCGCTTGGTTGCCTTCGAGGCGGTAAGCGTATCCAACTCCCTTCGCCGGCATGACCCGGATCAGGTTCGGCGGTTTTAGGAGGCGGCATGAAAGCCTCCCGTCTCAGCCCGCATTGACCTGCGGACACTCCGGTGAACTGAGCGGAATCATAAAGGGATAAGAAAAAGGGAGCAATACTAATTTGAACGATTGGTTTATGCCACGGCGCAGGATGCGCCCTATTGCCTTACGGTCGATGCGCTATAGGCGTGGGCGCCGATAAGGGTTCCGTTGCGTCCAAGGATATCCTGGCTTTGTCCCACGAGGGTCATACCGCTTTTCTTATCAATAAAGAAGCACGACACGACACTGTCCTGAATATCCAGCCTAAAGCCCAGGTCCCTGAAAGAAGTGGCGCTGAGTAGGCGAGTCGCCTGGACACTGCCGTTCGGCGTGTCATCTGACGCAGCACGCGTACTCAACACCGCGGCGGGCTTGCCGTCAATCAGGGATACGCCGCAGAATACGTAGTGCCGATGGTCTTGCCAGGCCAGTACGCCCGCGCGGTCGCCGGCTTTCTGGGGCATGTAGATAATTCGGGTCGTGTAGCTCGCTTTGGACGCGGTCTGCCTAACGCCGGTGAAGGTGGGATTAGCGCCTGCAATGCCGGGATTTTCAGTGTTAGCCTTAAGGCGGATAACCCGGCGCTTTCCGATACTGCCGTCTGAATACTTAAGGTCAATATCCTGTACCGTCAGGAATTGTGCCGCCGAGCCCATGGATTGCCACGCCGCGGCATAGTCGTCTTCGACGCTGTGGACACTGATGCTTCGGCCGTCTTCCTGATAGAAAATGTTGTAGAAGATGGCTTCGCCTGGTGCAGCGGACACAGCATCCTGAACCTTCGGCTCATCATCTCGCTGAAGGGATGGCGGGAAATAGAACAGAACGCATCCCGAAAGGCTGACAGTCGTGAATGCGAGCACCAGCAGTTTCCTAATCATCGTCCC
>CBIHPL010000507.1:0-2963 GCA_966212005.1 uncultured Asticcacaulis sp. | reverse complement strand
CGAACGCTTCTACGACATCGGCCGCAAGGGGTTGTAGCGGCTCGGAGTGTTTGCGGCGGCAAGCAGCTTTGTTTTTTTAAGCGCAGCATTTAGCCAGTTACCTTTATGCGGGCCTGACTTTTTGGGGCTGCGGTTCCATTTGTTTAACTACCCGTGATTGCGCATAGGCTCCTGCAAACCTGGAGGCCATTCCATGCGCATCGTCCTTCTCTCCGCCACGGCGCTCGCCGCCCTTCTGCCCCTGACCGCGCACGCCGAACCCGAATATGTCGGCGCGCGTGCCAGCACCCTGGGCCTGGGGGTTGAGTACGCACACAAGTTCACACCCCATATCTCTGGCCGCCTGGTGGCCAACACCTACAACTACGACGACGACTTCGAGTCCGACAATATTCAGTACAATGGTAAGCTCGACCTGGGATCGTTCGGGGGGCATGTCGACTTCCGGTTCACGGAGAACAGCCCGTTCTTCGTGTCGGCAGGACTTTATAAGAACAACAACGAAATCAAGGCCACGGCCGACCCGGCTCAGCAGACAGATATCGGCGGTGTTCCGTTCACGCCAGAGCAGATCGGTATCCTGACGGCCAAGGCCGATTTCAAGGACACTGCACCGTATCTTGGCCTTGGCTGGCGTTGGGCGGCAGGCAAGGTGGGCTTCAGTCTCGAGGCCGGCGCCTACTTCCAGGGCTCGCCCAAGGTCAGCCTGACATCCAACGGGACGCTGGCCAGCGACCCGACTTATCAGCAGGCACTCGAAGTCGAGCGGCGGGATCTTGAGGACGAACTGAAGGACTTCAAGACCTATCCGGTCGTATCCTTCGGCGTCGGCTATAAGTTCTGAGTGCGGCCTGCCGCCTCAGGCGCTGCGCTCGATAGCCACCTGGTGCGGATATGGAATTTCTATGCCTGCCGCGTCCAGCGCACGCTTGACCGCGATGATCCAGCGGGTTTTCGCCTTGGGGGCGTTGACCGGCAGGGTCCATATCCACATACGCACAATGACGCCCGAAGCCGCGAACTCGTGGAGATGGACAGCGACTTCGTGCGCCGGCAGATGATCGGCCTGCGCCTTCGCCACGTCGGTCAGCAGGGCCACGGCAGCGTCGAGATCGGTGGCGTAGCCGACCTCGACCCTCAGTTCGACCTTGGAGGCGCCGTTCGTGGTCAGATTGGTGATCTCGTTCGAGAACACCTTGGTATTGGGCACATAGACCCTGACATTGTCGACATTGTCGATCTCGGTGGAAAACAGGCCCAAACGATGGATCTTGCCCGTCACATCGCCAATCCTGACAGAGTCGCCTATGCGATAAGGCTTTGTGAACAACAGCATCAAACCGGCCGCCACATTGCTGAGCGTGCCCTGCAGCGCCAGACCGATGGCCAGCGAGGCCGCGCCAAGTACCGTGATCAACGAAGCCGTCTGAACGCCAAGCCGGTTGAGCACGGCGACGAGCCCGACCAGCAGGACCAGCCAGCGCACGACCTGCGAAAAGAATTCGGGCAGGGTACGGTCGGCGTCACGATGGACCAGACGCCGCGACATGCGTTTGACGGTATCGCCTATCAGGCTGGACAGGATCATGGTAACGGCCATGAGCGCTGCCGCCCAACCAATATTGGCCAGCATTTCCGGCCTGTTGGTCAGTACGTGCCAAAATCCGCTGGCATAGGCGCCCACCTCATGAAGGAAGGCGCTGAGGGGGCCGAGGTTGAGTTTGGTGCCGGATAAGATCATGTGCCCCCTGCTTTATTGGCTTTGCGCTTCGCCCGGAAGAAATCTTTGAGCATATTGCCGCTCGGTTCGGCAAGCACACCGGCCGTCACTTCGGGCCGCCAGTGACAGGTCGGCTGAGCAAAGAAACGCGGGCCGTGGTCGATGGCGCCGCCCTTGGGATCGGGCGCGCCATAGATGACCCGGCCGATACGGGCGTGACTGATGGCGCCGGCGCACATGGCGCACGGCTCCAGCGTCACATACAGCCACATATCGGTAAGCCGGTAGTTGCCCAGGGCCGCGCCGGCCGCCCGCATGGCCAGTATTTCCGCGTGAGCAGAGGGGTCATTAAGGCTGATCGGCGAATTTCTTGCGGCTGAAACAATGGTTTTACTTGACGGATCGAAGATTAGAGCGCCAATCGGCACTTCGCCGGACCGGGCGGCGGATTGCGCCTCGTCCATAGCGGCCTGCATCAGGCTTTCGTCGTCGTGAACCATGCTGTCACAAGACGAAACATGCCCGCCGCGTCAAGCAAAAAGGCCTTAAAGCGCCTCGTTTTAAAAGAAAGTCATCGTCGTGACCGATAACAGTAACGCTGGAGAGCGTGACGTTCCGCAACCGGAAACCGAAGCCACCTCCACATGGACACCCCGCGCCGAGACTGGCGAGGGCCTGGGCGAGACCTCGGGCGAGGGCGCTGAGGAGGGCGCAAAGCCTATCCGGGTCAAGGGGCCCAAAAAGGATGGATTCAAGAAGGACGGCAGGAAGGACAACAAGCCACCGGTGAAGACCGAGCGCATCGCCAAGGTGCTGGCGCGCGCCGGCCTGGCGTCGCGCCGCGAAGTCGAGCGCCTGATCGGGCTTGGCAAGATCGCCGTCAACGGCCGTATCCTTGAAACGCCCGCCGTTCTTGTGTCGTCGACGGACCTTATCACGGTCGAAGGCCAGCCGATCGGCACGGCCGAGCCGACCCGCCTGTGGCGCTATCATAAGCCCGTCGGCCTGATGACCACACATTCTGATCCGCAAGGGCGTCCGACCGTTTTTGAAAAGCTGCCGCAGCCCATGCCGCGCGTGATCAGTGTCGGCCGTCTCGACCTCAATTCCGAAGGCCTGCTGCTCCTGACCAACGACGGCGAACTGGCGCGCGCGCTGGAAATGCCGTCGACAGCCTGGGTCCGTCAATATCGCGCCCGCGCACTGGGCCACACGACCCAGGCCGACCTCGACCGGCTGAGGA
>CBIHPL010000506.1:0-2975 GCA_966212005.1 uncultured Asticcacaulis sp. | reverse complement strand
CTGACACGTATATTTGAGTCACCGCGGCGCAGGCGACCTTGCCGGTATTGCTCACCGCCAGCGACACCTTGAGGCCCTTGCCGTCCGGCGCGGCCGCCAGTCCGGAGGTCGTAAACCGGGTGTAGCTCAGGCCGTATCCAAACGGAAACAGAGGGGGCAGCCCCTTCTTGTCGAACCATTTGTAGCCGACGGCGGCGCCTTCGATATCGTAGTCCGTGTGCGGATGAGGATCGTCCGTCTGATCCAGCTTGCGGTCGCCGTCGATCACGGGGCGCGGCAACTGGCCGACATCGGCCGGAAACGTGACGGGAAGCCGGCCCGACGGATTGACCTCGCCGGTAAGAACCCGCGCAATGGCTTCGCCGCCTGAGCTGCCGGGGTACCAGGCTGCAACGACTGCGCCGACGGAATTCAGCCACGGCATAACCACCGGACCGCCGGTTTCCAGAACCACGACAGTCTTGCGATTCGCCTTGGCCACTGTGCCGATGAGCTCGTCCTGGTTGCCGGGCAAATGGAGGTCCGGGGTATCGAGGCCTTCGGCCGTCCACTGAGTCGCGAAAACGATAACCATGTCGGCATCGCGCGCGGCCTTTGCGGCGGCCCTCGGGTCCTTGCCGTCGTGATAGGACACGACGGCACGGGTGCGTGACGCCAGCGACTTGAGCGGCGAGGAGGGATAGAAGATCGCGGTGCCGAGAGGCTCTTCGAACTTCTGATAGCCCGGGGCGGAAACCTGGGAGGAGCCGCCACCCGACATGACGCCGAAGTCGGCATGCCCGCCGATAATGACGATCCGGCGCACTTTCGCGGCCAGCGGCAGCAGGCCGTCGTTTTTCAGCAAGACCAGGCTTTTCTCCGCCGCGTCCTGGCTGATGCGGGCATTGGCGGCCTGGTCGATGGACCTGGATTGGTCGCCGGCCACCGGGTTGTCGACAAGACCGTTGGCGAACATGGCCCAGAGGACCCGTCGGGCCATGTCGTCCAGGCGGGAGTGGCTGACGTGACCATTGTTGACGGCTTCGCCGAGCGCCGCGTGGAAATAGGGTGATTTGTCGAAAGCCCAGCCGGATTGCTGGTCAAGGCCCGCATTGGCCGCCGGAATGGTGGAGTGCGTCCCCCCCCAGTCCGACATCACATACCCCTTGAAGCCCCAGTCTGTCTTCAGAACCTGGTTGAGCAGCCAGTCGTTTTCGCAGGAATAGGCGCCGTTGATGCGGTTGTATGCGCACATGACCGATCCGGGTTTACCGATTTCGAGCGCGAACTGGAAAGCCAGCAGGTCAGATTGCCGCGCCGCCTGATCTGAAATTTTGACGTCTATGGCGTTGCGATTGGTCTCCTGGGCGTTGAAGGCGAAATGCTTCATCGTCGAAATGATATGGTTGGACTGTATCCCCTTGATGGCATGGCCGGTAATGATCCCGGCCAATAGCGGGTCTTCGCCGCTATATTCGAAGTTTCGGCCGTTGCGGGGTTCGCGCGTGAGATTCATGCCGCCGGCCAGTTGCACATTGAAACCCGACAGGCGGGCCTCGTTGCCGATCATTGCGCCGCCGGCCTGGGCAGTGGCGGCGTCCCAGGTTGCGGTCGTGGCCAGGCCCGACGGCAGGGCGGTTCGCGGCCGCGGCGTGTCGGTGGCCTGGCTTGCGACGCCTATGCCGGCATCGGTTTCCCATTGCGGCTGTATGCCGAGGCGGGGAATGCCGGGAACAAAACCGGCGGCAAAGGGAAGCGCGTCCTTCGGAAACTGGAAGCGCTTGACCTCATTGTCCATCCAGGTCGCCTCGGTGGAAAAGAAGCCGAATACCAGCCGCTGCTTCTCAGCGCGCGTCATCGCCGCGATGGCGGCATCGGCCCGCGCCTCGGGGCTGAGCGTCTTGTCGGTCCACGGTCCGTCTATGGGGGCTGCCGGGTCGGCCGCCAGGCATGGACTTGCCAGCGCAAGCGCGGCGACAGAGGCTGCGCAGGCAAGCCTGCGGAGTGAGAGCATCACTATGGAATCTCCATATTCAAGGAAAGAAAATTCAGTCGGCGCGAAGCGGTTGGCTTGACCGCGCCGGAGATGAAAGAAAGATGTGGGTTGCTACCGTCAGCAGGGTGATTGTCACTGTGGCGGTTCCCGCAACGACGAAGGAAAGAAGGCTGAGGCCGACATGGGCCTTGAACAAGTTGAGCCACCAGGACATTAAGGCCCACGACGCCGCGGAGCCGGCAAGATTCGCGATGATAAGAGGCTTGAGGAGGGGTTCCAGTCTCAGCCGCATGATGTCGACGAGGCGGGCGCCCAATGCGTTGCGGATGGCGATTTCATGCAGGCGTGCGCGCGCCAGATAAATGGACAGCCCACTGAGCCCCAGAACCGACAGACAGATCCCCACGACCGAGAGCAGGCCAAAGGCCCACCACTGCTGTTTTATGTCCCGGTATTGGCTCGCGACGTAGTCCGAAAAGAAATAAGGCTCAAGAGGGCCGCTGCCGACGTTAACGCGTTGCCATAGCGAGTCTATGGCCGCCAGCGTCCGTGCATCGTCCCGGTTGCTCAGCCGGACGCTCAGGTGCGTGAAGAAATTGGACTGGTTGTCGAAGACCATGGGGCTGATCGGTTCGCGCACGGTGGCGATCCGCATGTCCTCGACAACGCCGATGATCCGCGAGGTCCTGGGACGATTGTCGGCGTGATAGGTCAGTTTGCGGCCTATGGCGTCTTCAGGCCTGCTGTAGCCAAATGCGGCCAGGGCGGACCGGTTTATCAGGATGGACTTCGGCTGTTCCTCGGGGTCGGGCGCGTCTGAAAACCTGCGCCCGGCCAGGATGCGGACCCGATAGACGTCGAAAAACTGCGGGTCGACGGAATGCTGGGAAAACTGGATGATCTGGCCCGACGGGGTTTTGAGCCAGGCCGGCCAGGTGCCTTCGAAGATCGGTGTGTAGCGCGACAGGCCGGCCGCCTCTACCCCGGGCGTCGCCAGGAC
>CBIHPL010000505.1:0-2987 GCA_966212005.1 uncultured Asticcacaulis sp. | reverse complement strand
TCTTCAGATAGGCCTGAATGCCTGCTTTCGACGCGGTTGCCGTATCATATTGCGCAGCCGAAAACGTGAAGATCGCCGTTTGATAGCTGGGCCCCTTGTCGCAGATCACGCCGTTCGGGTCGGTCGGATCGGTGTGCTTCCAAAATGCGTCGAGCAGGGTCGCGTAAGAGACCTTTTTGGGATCGTAGGTCACCTCGACGGATTCGAGATGCCCGGTCCCGCCGCGCACCACCCGCATGTAGTCGGGGTTCTTGACCGTGCCGCCGTAAAAACCGGCGCGCGTCGCAGTCACGCCAGGGACCTGGTCGAACGCCTTTTGTGTGCTCCAGAAACAGCCGCCGGCAAATATGGCGGTATCCGCCTGGGCCGCAGGGGCCATGGCGGCCAGGCCCAGCACGGCCGCGGCAATGAGAAATGTGCGTTTCAGCATGAGGCTTATCCCGGGATGAATTTGAGAGCGACGCCGTTATTGCAGTAACGCAGGCCCGTCGGCTTGGGGCCGTCGTCGAAAAGGTGGCCCTGATGGCCGCCACAGCGCGCGCAGTGATATTCGGTGCGCGGATAGACGAGCTTATAGTCCGTCTTCGTTTTGATATGGCCGGGCAGGGCACGGAAGAAGCTGGGCCAGCCGGTGCCGCTGTCGAACTTGGCGTCCGAACTGAACAGGGGCAAATCGCAGCCAAGACACACAAAGGTGCCCTTGCGTTTTTCGGTGTTGAGCGGCGAGGAGAAGGGACGCTCGGTCGCTTCCTTGCGCAGCACGGCGTAGGCGGCCGGCGGCAGGCGCTTTTGCCACTCCGCGTCGGTCAGGTTCAGCGGTTTGACGGCTTCGGCGCGGGCAGCGCCAGCCAGGCCTAGCGCGCTTAAGGATATGAGGACGTTGCGGCGGTTCATTGCAGGGACTCCGGTCTCTGTCTCAATATACGTTGCAAACATCATATGGGTTACGGGCAGAGGCAATATAATTCTCCGTCCTGGCTCCGCGGCATTCCGCCGGCTGTCCTTGACAATTTCATGACAGACGCACAGGGAATAGCGTGCCTGGACGGACGCGGATGGCGTCAGGGGCGACGACTGTAACAATAGTGTCATAAAAAGCGGATAGAGGCTCGCTCATATGCGGTCGGCGCGTTCGGGCTCTCAAGGAGATGGACATGAAGAAGTTGCTTTCGGCGGCCCTGGCGGCCGTTCTGATGACGGCGGTGGCGGCCTGTTCGCCGGCCGGCAAGGACAAGGCGGCCGCGCCCGCAGCGGATGCGGCGGCCATTTCCGGTGCAGGCGCGACCTTCCCGGCGCCGCTCTATGCCAAGTGGTCCGAGACATACAAGGCGTCTACCGGCAATGCCCTGAACTACCAGGCCATCGGTTCCGGCGGCGGCGTGAAGCAGATCCAGGCCAAGACGGTCGATTTCGGTGCGACCGACAAGCCGCTGACCAAGGACAAGCTGGACGAAGCGGGCCTCTATCAGTTCCCGACCGTCATCGGAGGCGTCGTGCCGATCGTCAACCTCCCAGGCGTCGCCTCGGGCCAGCTGAAGCTGTCCGGCGCGGTACTGGCTGACATCTATCTCGGCAAGGTCACCAAGTGGAACGACGCGGCGGTGGCCGCGCTGAACCCCGGCGTGAAGTTGCCGGCCCTGCCGATTACCGTCGTTCACCGTTCGGACGGTTCGGGCACCACCTTCCTGTTCTCGTCGTACCTGGCCCTGAAGAGCCCGGAATGGTCGTCCAAGGTCGGCGCGAGCGATTCGCTGCAGTGGCCGGCGGGCGTCGGCGGCGCCAAGAATGACGGCGTGGCCGCCCTGGTTCGCCAGACGATCGGTTCGATCGGCTATGTCGAATACGCCTACGCCATGAAGACCGCCAATATCGCTTCGGTCCTGGTTCAGGCCAAGGACGGCGGCTGGCCCAAGCCGGATGCGGCAAGCTTTGCCGCCGCCACCGAAGGCGCCGACTGGAAGAACGCGCCCGGCAACTACCTGCTGATCCTCGACCAGCCGGGCGCCAATGCCTGGCCGATCACCGGCGCCACCTTCATCCTGGTCTACAAGGAGCAGGCCGATGCGGCCAAGGCTTCAGCCGTGCTGAAGTTCTTCGACTATGGCTTCGCCTCGGGTGACGCCACCGCGTCCGAACTCTACTACGTTCCGCTGCCGGCCTCGGTGAAGACCATGGTCCGCCAGCAGTGGGCCACCAGCATCACCTCCGGCGGCAAGCCCGTCTATACCGCGCCGGCGTCCTAAGTCGCCAAGAGCGTGATTTGAATACCACGGATGGGCGGGGCGTCAGCCTCGCCCGAATCGTGTAAAACGCCTGTCATAATTCTTGCCTCATGGTAGAGGCATTGTTTCGTACCCTGAGAGCCGCCCGAGATCTGTATGACGCCTGCGCCGACTCACAAGACCGATCCCTTCGACCCGATCTTTCGCTATGTCGCCTTTTCGGCAGCAACGCTTCTGCTGGTAACGCTCGGTGGCTTCGTGATGTCGCTGATCATAGGTGGTTGGCCGGCGCTGTCGAAGTTCGGCCTGGGTTTCTTTATATCCAGCGAGTGGAACCCGGTTACGCAGGTCTATGGCGCAGCCGGCCCGATCGTCGGCACGATCGTCACGGCCTTGCTGGCCCTGGCCATGGCGTTGCCAGTCGCGATCGGGATCGCCGTCTTTATTACCCAGTTCGCGCCGCGCGCCCTGGCCCAGCCGATCGCGATAGCCGTAGAACTCCTGGCGGGCATTCCCTCGATCGTCTACGGCATGTGGGGTCTGTTCGTGTTCGCGCCGTGGTTCGCCAAAACCATTCAGACGCCCCTGATGCTGGCCTTCGCAGACAATCCCGAAGGCTTCTGGGCCAAGATGTTCTATGGCATTCCTAACGGAGCAAACCTGTTCACCGCCTCGATCATTCTGGCCATTATGATCCTGCCCTATATGGCGGCGGTGTTCCGCGAGCTGATCGAACCGAAGTATTCCTCGTCGAACAGGTTGGTG
>CBIHPL010000504.1:0-2993 GCA_966212005.1 uncultured Asticcacaulis sp. | reverse complement strand
CGGACCGACTCGTTCAGCGCCTCATCGCGCGCGTCGATGGCCTTTTCCAGCTGGCGCGTCGCCGTAATGTCCGAGAAGGCCACCAGCGTCGCGCCATCGGGCAGGGGCTGGGTGCGCCACTGCGCCAGCCGACCGTCGGAAATGCGAATCTCGCCCAGTTGCGGCGCACGGGCCAGCGGATCGGTGTCGGTAACGCGCGCCTTCAGTTCCGACCAGAAGCTGCGGTCATGGACCAGCGGCAGGCACAGTTCAGCCACCTGGCCGAAGTCCATGACCGGGTTGATGTCGTCGGCGCCCAGCTCCCAGAACCTGTCGAACGACTGGTTGCGCAGGCGCAGGCGCCCGTCGCTGCCGAAGACGATGACAGCGTCATTCAGCTGGTCGAGCGTCGACTTCTGGACCTGGATCAGGGAATTGAACTGCGCCTTGAGCTTCAGCTCGCCGGTCTTGTCGCTGAACAGAAGCAGCAGGCCGCCCAGCGGATGGGGCTGGCGCACGACCCGCATCGAGCGGCCGTCCGGCAGGGTCCACATTTCATCGGCCGCCGTCTGGGTCAGGCCATAGAATTCCAGCTCGCGGATCTTGAAGGCGCTGTAGTCCGAAGTTTCGGGCAGGCGGCGCTTCTGGCGCAGGCGATCCAGCCACTCACCGTGCGTCGGGCGCTCCGCCAGCCAGGCCGGTTCCAGCTCCCACAGCTTTTCGAAGGCACGGTTGTGAAACGTCAGTTGCTTCTCGGGACCAAAGATGGCGACGGCGTCTTCCAGCGTGTCCAGGGTCTCATCGTGCGCCTTGGCGTGGCGCTTGAGCGCTTCGCGGCTTTCTTCGGCCTCGGTGACGTCGATCGCATAGGCGCAGGTATAGGCGTCGTTCAGCGGCTCGGCGATAATGTGGAACGACCGGCGCTGACCGTTGACCGTGATCCAGCGGAAGCCTTCCCGACGGGCGTGACCTGCGACAGCCTCCTCGACCAGCGCGTCGGCGCTGCGGTCGAGCGTGGCATTGGTCTTCAGCGCGTCTTCGAGCGTCGCCGTTTCGGTCGCCTTCAGGAAGGCGGCATTGGCCCAGACGATCCGGCCATCGCTGGCGCAGATCCAGCACGGCGCCGGCAAATGCTCCGCCATCTTGGCGAACGGACCCGACGACAGCGAAGCCTTTGCGCCGGCAATCGCCAGGCGGATCCATGCCGTGGCGCCGGACGACTTGCCTTCGACCACCAGGGTGACGCCTGCGGGGGCGCCGACAAAGGTGCTGGCGCCTTCGGCAAAAACTTCGAAGCGGCAGGACCGGCCCTCGGCGATCAGGTTTTTCAACCCTTGCGCTGCGTCAGGTGAGGTTTCCCCCAGGGCCTCGACAACGCGGGGCGCGAATTCGCTTTCGTTGACGCCCTTTAGGCCCAGGGCTTCGGCGCATTGTTTCAGGGTGTCCTCACCCCAGACAAGACGGACGGCGTCGCCTTCGACGGCCAGAAACGCTTCATCGAAAGCGGACGTCGCCGCATCCAGTTCGCTCAAGGTCACGTCGCGCATGGCCAGATCGGCGCGCAAAGCCTCACGCGCTACCGACGTGCGTTTACGCAACCGCCACGCCAGGTAGGTGGTGGAGAGCGCAAGCGCCATGGCTCCCGCTGCCGCCGTATAGGCTATTGACTCCATGGCCATAAGCGTCCGCCAGTACTCGTCCGAATCAACTTGATCCTTCACTATAAATCAACTTGGCAGGCAAGGCTGGAAAAAAGAAAACCCCGATTGCGCGCAGCGAATCACAGGTTTAGGATGCCAACGGATCAAATCATGAACATCGGTACGTATGACCCTGCCGCTTTACCCTGTCGCTTCCGACGGCCACGCCGCCCTTGCTCAGTTAAGGGATGGGACCGGCCTGCGCTTTGCGCGGGAAAAGGACGCGGAGCAGGCGGCGAGCAACCGGGTCGATTTCGTCACCCAGTCGATCGGCCCGCTTTATGACAGCGAGGACGAGGCGCGGAAGGCCTACGTATCGGTGCTCGACGACAGCCGGGTGTGCACCCTGACCTGCCGGCGCAAGTCGTCCCTGCCGACAAAGCGACCATCGGTGGAGCCCGTGCTGGAAAACGGCGTGCGCTGGCCCAAGGTTTTGGCGCCGGTCGAAAGCGTCTGGCAACTGGCGATCAGCTATTGGAAACCCGTGCAGGCCACCCGCGCGGTCAAGGGCGAAGCCCCGAACGGCCAGGCACGCCGCCTCCGCAAAACGGCCAAGGGTCAGGAGCTGACGCGCGAGCAGATACTGGCCTTGATGGATACGCCGATGACGGCCACCCGCCCGCAGAAGGCTCTGGACTTCGGGCTGTTCGATTTCATCCCACCGGATAATCCAGACATCGTGATTGCCGACGAGTAGAGCAGAAATTCAAGATGACGGTTTGCAGCCCGTCAGGTTGGATTTCACTTTGGCGCACGCTTGGCCAGAATGCGTTGCAGGGTCCGGCGGTGCATATTCAGCCGGCGCGCGGTTTCCGAGACGTTCTGGCCGCACAGGGCATAGACGCGCTGGATGTGTTCCCAGCGCACGCGGTCGGCCGACATCGGATTTTCCGGCGGCGGCGGCGCATGGTCCTCGACGACCAGCAGCGCCTTGACGACATCGTCGGCATCGGCGGGCTTGGACAAATAGTCGATGGCGCCGGATTTGACCGCCGCGACCGCCGTGGCGATGTTGCCATAACCCGTAAGCATGATGGCGCGCGCATCGGGACGCTTCTTGTTCAGCGCCTCGACCGCCTTCAGGCCATTGCCGTCTTCCAGGCGCATGTCCATGACCGCAAAGGCCGGCGGCGTCTTTTCAATAATGTCGAGCGCTTCGTGGACGCTTTCGGCCATGGTCACCGCGAAGCCGCGCGTTTCCAGCGCCCGCGCCAGCCGAGTGCGGAACGGCGCAGCGTCGTCCATCAGCAACAGGGACTTGTCGGCCAGTTCGGCCATGCGATTGCGCGCCCAGGGCCAGCGGCCGACCTCGCC
>CBIHPL010000503.1:0-2993 GCA_966212005.1 uncultured Asticcacaulis sp. | reverse complement strand
CCGCCCGTCAGGCGGGCATAGGTCGGTTTCCAGAAGCAGCGGATGACGAGATGGAGGATGAGCTGGCATGCGGCGCCGATACTGCCCCACAGAAGCATTTCGCCCGGGTTGAAGGTCGAATGGCCGACTGACTGGATCGGCAGGGCCAGGGCGACGGCCACGGCGAAGAAGTTGATGGCGACGGCGATATTGCCCTTGCGGATTTCGTCAAGCTCCCGGATCGGCGTGATCCGTTCGTACAGCACGAGCGCGGCCAGCCAGATCGCCAGCCCCGCGCCGAGGAAGAGGAAATATTCCGGCAGGTTGCCCAGAGATTTGAAGTCCATCATGCCGCCTGGCCCTCCCCACGCCGGTGCGAAAGCATCCGATTCCACCAGCTGTCATCAAAAACACAACTGTCATGGGGTGTAAATGCAGCTTGAGCGGTTATTGCGCCGGGCAACAGCCATATTCCTTGGCCAAATCGCTGAATCGTTGCAAACCATGGGTCTTGCGGGCCGGACGGCGGTACGGCACAAGGATTGTTATGAACGACGTGCTTTTTTCCTCGCTGGTTGAACGGTTGCACAGTTGCGGGCCTGTGCTGAATGCCGGAGCGGCCGATTATACGCTTGAGACCCTGAATGAGGTCGCCAAGGCCGAGGGCTGGCGCGATGTCTTGCTGCAGGCGGAAGACGCCCTTCGCCCGATCGTCGCGGCATCGCCCTATCTGGCAGGCCTCATGCGGCGCGATCCGCAGCGCCTGCGCGAAACCCTGATCACCGCGCCGGAAGCGCGGCTGAAGGCCATCCTGCTGGCGACCGAAGCTCTGGAAGCGCAGGCGGCGACCATCGAAGCGCCCGACGTCAACGCCGCCAAAAAAATCCTGCGCCATCTCAAGGCCGATACCCATCTCCTGACGGCGCTCGCCGATCTCGGCGATGTCTGGAGCCTCGATCACGTGACCGCAGCCCTGACCCGGTTTGCCGACGCCGTGACTTGCGCGGCCCTGGCTCTGGTGGTGCGCGAGGAGCGCGACAAGGGGCGCCTCTTGCCGCCGGACGATCCCAAATGGGACAAGGAGCGCGGCGTCCTGCCCGGCCTTTTCGTCCTGGCCATGGGCAAGCATGGCGCCGGCGAGCTGAACTATTCGTCGGATATCGACATCACCTTCTTCTGCGATCTGGAGCGCCTGCCTCTGAAGGACACGGTCGATCCCCAGACCTTCGCCGACCGCGTGGCGCGTCAGGTGGCGGTGATCCTGTCCGAGCGTACCGGCGACGGCTATGTCTTCCGTGTCGACTTGCGCCTGCGTCCCGACCCGTCTTCGACGCCGACGGTCGTCAGCGTGCCATTCGCGCTCAACTACTACGAATCGGTCGGCCAGAACTGGGAGCGCGCCTCCTTCATCAAGGCGCGCCACGTGTCCGGTGACCCGATTGAGGCCAAGGCGTTCATGAACGACCTGATGCCGTTTATCTGGCGGCGCAGTCTCGACTATCCGGCCATTGCCGACGTCCATTCGATCAAACGCCAGATCCACGTCTACAAGGTCGATGAGCGCCTGGAAGCCGCCGGCGCCAATCTCAAGCTCGGGGCAGGGGGCATTCGGGAGATCGAGTTCTTCGCCCAGACTCAACAGTTGATTCTGGGTGGCCGCGATCCGTCCCTGCGCTCGCGCCGCACATTGGATGCGCTCGACGCCCTCAGGCGAGCCGGCCATCTGGCGCCGGCCGTGGCGAAGGAGCTGAAACAGGCCTATGTCCGCCTGCGCAACTGGGAACATCGCGTCCAGATGATCCACGACGAGCAGACCCACGAACTGCCCGAGGCCGAGGATGGCCGCATGCAGGTCGCGGTGCTGTCGGGCTTTTCCAACCTCAGCCGTTTCGACCTGGCCGTGTCGCGGACCCTGCGTCTGGTCAACGGTCATTACGGCGAGCTGTTCTCCGAGGCCGAGCCGTTGTCGTCGTCGTTCGGCAGCCTGGTCTTTACCGGCGTCGAGGACGACCCGGAAACGATCAAGACCCTGCAACGCATGGGCTTCGACCATCCTGACCAGGTGGCGGCGACCATCCGGTCCTGGCACCATGGCCGCATCCCGGCAACACGGTCGGAGCGCGGCCGTGAACTGTTCACCCGGCTTGTGCCGCGCCTGCTCGAGGCGCTGAACGAGACCGGTACGCCGTCGATCGCCTTTACGCGCTTCGCCAAGTTTTTCGTGACCCTGAGCGCAGGGGTGCAGATCCAGTCGCTGTTCCTGGCGAACCCGAAGCTGTTCAGCATGGTCGTCGAGATCATGGGCTTCAGTCCGCGCCTGTCCGGCATGCTGGCCCGCCATCCGACGGCATTCGACGCCATGCTCGACGCCGGCTTCTTCGAGCCGCTGGGGGAGGAGCTGGACGCCCTGATCGGCCGTGAGGTCGAGCGCGTCCCTGCCGACATCGAAGCGGTGATGAATGCGCTGCGCCGCGTCGGCCGCGAACAGCAGTTCCGTATCGGCATGCAGATTTTGTCGGGCCGCCTGTCGACCGAGGCGGCGGGAGCGGCCTATGCGCGTGTCGCCGATGCCTGCGTCAGCCATCTCGCCCCACTGGCGATAGAGGATGTTACGCGCCAGGCCGGCCGGCTGGACGGCCAGATCGCCATTATCGCGCTCGGCAAGCTGGGGTCGCAGGAGATGACAGCGACGTCGGATCTCGACCTGATGGCGGTCTACCTGCCGGACGATCCGTCGGCGGGATCGACGGTGAAGGGCTGGGCGGCCGAAACCTGGTTCGCGCGCGTTACCCAGCGCCTGATCGCGGCGCTTTCGGCGCCGACCCACGAAGGCACGCTCTACGAAATCGACATGAAGCTGCGGCCGACCGGCGCCAAGGGACCTGTGGCGGTGTCGCTGGCGGCGTTCGAGAACTACTATACCCGCGACGCCGATACCTGGGAGTTCCTGGCCCTGACGCGGGCACGGGTGGTGTGGGCCTCATCCGCGGACTTCGCCGACCTGGTTCGGCTCA
>CBIHPL010000502.1:0-2997 GCA_966212005.1 uncultured Asticcacaulis sp. | reverse complement strand
AATGGGTGCGCTCGCCATTGTTGTTTCAATAGCGCGAATCCGGATTTCAGCGGTACGGACCAGGGTTAGCGCCTGCCGAACAGGCGCTCGATGTCCTTGAGCTTGAGCTCGACATAGGTCGGGCGGCCGTGATTGCACTGGCCGGAATGGGGGGTAGCCTCCATCTGACGCAGCAGGGCGTTCATCTCATCGCCGGTCAGGCGGCGGCCGGATCGGACGCTGTGCCGGCAGGCGTGGTCGCCGCAAATTTCCGCCATCCGTTCTTTCAGCGCCAGCAGTTCACCATGTTCCGTCAGGTCATCGACCAGATCACGGACGAGGCCGGCGATATCGCAATCGCCGAGGAGCGACGGTATGTGACGAACCAGCACGCTGGTCGGACCGAAGGCTTCAAGACCCAATCCCATGGCCATCAGGTCGTCGGCGCGGGCCATCAGCCGCGTCACTTCCTCGCGCTCCAGGTCGACAATTTCAGGGATGAGCAGGTTCTGGCTGACGACGTGTCCTTCGGCCATGGCTTGCTTCATCTGCTCGTACACCAGCCGTTCGTGGGCAGCGTGCTGATCGACGATGACCATGCCGTCCTGGGTCTGGGCCAGGATATAGGTTTCGTGGATCTGGGCGCGCGCCGCGCCCAACGGAAAAGCGATGGCGTCAGGCGCAGCGGCCTCCGCAGCGGGCCAGGCCGCGACTTCGGTGATGACACCATCCATGTCGATAAAAGGCGCTTCGGATACACCCGGCGCGTCGTAGGCCGCTGCAGGCTCGACGCGGCCAGCCGGTACAAAAGGCGAGGGTTCCGGACTCAGCCACGGTCGCACGGCAGCGATCTGCGATGGCGTTGGGCGCTCGTATGTCGGCGCGGCAAAGGCGCGGTTAAGGCTCAACTGTGGCTGTACTGGCGTGATCATGCCATCGGGCCGGAAACCGCTAAGGGTTTGCGATGCGACGGTCGTCGAGGCGCGATGGCCGGCCGAGGCGAGGGCGTGCTTCAGTGCGCCGATGATCAGGCCACGCACAAGGTTGGGATCGCGAAAGCGGACTTCAGTCTTGGCCGGGTGGACGTTTACGTCCAGTTCTTCGGGCGGGATTTCGACAAACAGGGCCGCCAGCGGGTGGCGGTCGCGCGCCAGGAAGTCGGCGTAGGCGGCGCGCAGGGCGCCGGCCAGCAGGCGGTCGCGCACCGGGCGATTGTTGACGAACAGATACTGATGCAGGGCATTGCCGCGCGAAAAGGTAGGCAGGCCGGCATAGCCCGTGAGGCGCACGCCTTCACGCTGCTGGTCGATCAGCAGGGCATTTTCGGAGAAGTCCGGGCCTAGCAGGGCGGCCAGGCGCTTCAACCGGCCTTCGAAGCCATCGGCCTCTCGGTAAAGGCGCAAGGACTTCTTGCCGTCGAGCTCGAGCGAAAAGCCGACATCGTGGTGGGCCATGGCCTGACGCTTGACTTCTTCGGCGATGGCCATGTTTTCCGATCGCTCGGACTTCATGAACTTCAGCCGCGCCGGTGTGGCGTAGAACAGGTCGCGCAGGTCGACGCGCGTGCCGTGCTCACGGCTGAATGCCGCCGGTTGCAAAGGCGCAATGGCGCCGGCATCGACCGTGATGGTCAGGGCGTTGCCGTCTTTTGGCTTCGATGTCAGGCTGAGGCGGGCGACAGAGCCCATGGACGGCAGGGCCTCGCCGCGGAAGCCCAGCGTCTGGATATGCAGCAGATCCCACGTACCGTCGTGTTGTGGCTTCAGCTTGGACGTGGCGTGGCGTTCGATCGCCAGGCTAAGGTCGTCGGGACCCATGCCGCAGCCGTCGTCTTCGATCAGGATGCGCGACAGGCCGCCCAGGTCGCAGCGGATATCGATTTGACGCGCGCCGGCGTCGATGGCGTTCTCGACCAGTTCCTTGACGGCAGACGCAGGGCGCTCGACGACTTCACCGGCGGCGATGCGGTTGATGGTATCCTGGGGGAGACGCTGAATTACGGACATCCGAGCAGAATAGCCGGAGTCGGGGGGAGTGTCAGTAAGGTTTAGCCACGGAAAGGTACTGAAGACCGCGCTGCGCTCGGTAACACGGAAAAGGCACGGAGTTCGTGCGTTAGCGGCGCCGGTTCTTACAGTGGCGCCATCGTGAAGCGTAGGTCCACCGATTAAACACATAAACACACAATATACGCGCCAGGATAGCCCGATGTGCGTGAGGCGCCTATGAATGTCCGCGCCTTGCGCGGTCGGGGTTCAATTGGAAGGGCTCAAAGCCATCCATCTGCTCGGACAATCTGTGTGTATCTGTGTAATCTGTGGACCAACAAGACCGCGGTCACAAAAGAAGCAAAGCCATTTGCGCACGACTTCCGCGCCTTCCGTGTCGCTCGCGTCAGCGAAGCCTTCTGTGTATTCCGTGGTTAAACAAACGCTTAGGGCTTGCGGAAAACCAAGGCCATCCTGTCCGTCTTGCCACGGATCGCCGGGTCGAAGACGTTCTTCGTATGGTCGTCGCCGGCATTGGCCAGCACGGCGCTGTCTTCGGCGACCGTAAAGCCGGCCGCCTTGAAGTCGGCCAGGACCTGTGCCTTTTCGATGCGGTGGGTCGTGTTGGTTTCAGTAAAACCCTTGCCGGCCGCAGTATCGTGGTCGGTGATAATGACCACGCCGCCCGGCTTCAGCAGCGACTTCAGGGATGCCGTTAGCTTGGCCGTATCATGCCCCTTCTCGTTGTAGGTGTCGTGGTAGACCATGCCCATGAAGATGACGTCATAGGGCTTGGCAGGGGCGGGGATCTTGTCGAAATCGACCGTCAGCAGGCTGATATTCTTGCGCGCGGCCGCCATGGCGTCACGCGCAGGGCCCATCTTGTAATAGTCGACCCAGCCTTGCGGGTTCTGCGAGTCAACATGGCCGTTGCAAACCGCCGATGACAGCAGCCACGAGGCGTAGCCCTGGCCGGCGCCGATATCCAGCACACGGGCGCCTGGCTTTACGTGCGAGAGAAGGAAGGTGA
>CBIHPL010000501.1:0-2998 GCA_966212005.1 uncultured Asticcacaulis sp. | reverse complement strand
GGCAGCCTGGTCACCTATGGCAGCTGGGATATTGTCCGCACGCGCCTGCCCGCGCGCTGGCGTTTGTGGCTGAACCCGGCCGAACACGCCTTCCGTATGGCAGGCCTGATCGCCGCCCTTGTGTCGGTGGCGGCCGCGACGCTCATGCCGTCGCCCTATGTGGCCCTGGGCGTATCGGGCGTCGGCTCGATCGCAGCCTTTATCTTTGCCTTCCGGGCGGCGCGGAAGGCGCTGGGTGTCACGCCCTCGGCAGCCTTGAAGACGCGATTGAAGGCCGACAGCGAATTGTAGCCGACGGCGAGGGCCGAGGTAAGAATGGTCTCATCTTCGTCGATACGCGCTTTGAATGCATCGATACGATAGGCATTCAGCCAGGCGCTGAAGTTGCGCTGACCTTCGCCTAGGTGGATGACCCGGCGCAGGCGATGTTCCGGCACTTCGAGGCGCTGCGCCAAGGTCGACAGGGTCAGGCTCGGGTCGCTGTAGACTTCGGCTATGACTTCGCGCAGCCGGCGCAGGACCTGTTGCTCCCGGCTGTCGAGCGGCGTCTTTACGGCGCCTGGGGAGGCCTCAAGCGTCTCGGTGAGTTCACCGCCGAAAGCCACAGCGGCAAAAGCCAGAAGGCAGGTCATGATGGCTGCGAATGGCGCCGCCAGGCGTGCCGCACCAAAGAAGGATGCCAGCGCCACCGTCGAACCCAGTGCGGCGGAAAGGGCCAGTATCCACGTACGAACACTGCGCCGGGCGGCCACCATGTCGTCCGGCAGACCGCGCCAGACGATGACAGGCAACTCGAGGAACAGCCCGACGCTGAGCAGGCTCGACACCATGCCTGTTACCGGCGGAGCGCCCAGGCGCGCCGCCAGGCCGAAGGTCAGCAAGAGTGTCAGCAGCCACAGGTCGAGCCAAGGGCGCGGCGCCGCTTCGAAAGCCGCGCGAATGGCGCGATTACAGGCCAGCGGCGCGATCAGCACGACGGGCAGCAGAAACCCAAGTGCCTCAGGGAAAGCGGCATGAAGGAAATAGGCGGCGCCGGAGCCCAGGCTGAGCGCGAGTTCACGCCGTCCCGGCAATTGCGTCCGGCGCCATATAAGCAATGCCATCATCAGTTGGCATGCGGCGGCGGCGGGCGCCAGCACAGCCAGGACGCCCGAGGCCATCAGCGCTTCCAGTCGTAGACGAGGAGCTTGGGCTTCTTCTTGGGGTCGAGCCCATCGGCGATCAGGTAGAGCCGATAGCCCGTCGCCGTCTTTACGGCGGAGACGCCTTCATAATTGTCGGTCGGCATTGGTGGCGCGACTTTAAGGAGATCGGCCGCCACGGTCAGACGGCCGCCTTCGAGCCGCAACAGGCGCAGCTGACTGCGCAGGCCGATCAGCGGGTTGTAGAAGCGATAGAGCGCCAGGACCTCATTGCCCCCCGGCTCCAGTGTCGTCAGGGAGGTCAGCTTGTACATGAAGCCCGGCGCCTGCGGTCCCTTGATCTCACCGCACGCCAGTGTCTTGAGCGGACAGAGCCAGAAACCGCCGCCTTCCGCGCCGGCCAGCAAACTGTCGCCGACCAGCGTCAGCCCCTCCATGCCCTCATTGGCCGGAAAAACGGGCAGACCGGTCAATTGCAGGGTTTCACCCTTCTGCTGCCAGCCGTTGCGAAAGGCCATGATGCGGTGGGTGCGCTCATAGGAGACATAGCGCGTGTTGGTGCGCTGATCGAACGCCGTGTCTTCGGCATCACTGAACAACCGATTGGTAAAGGCCAGGCCGTCTTCGGCGCGCAATGCGTCAAGTTCGATCGGGGCACCCTCTTTGAGATCAAAGCTGATGGCGACTCCGATATCGCTGATGACTTCCACGCGCGGGGCGCCATTACCCGGGATGACGCGCAGGTCGGACATGCCCCGGAATTGCCACATGCGCTGGAGCGGCGACAGTTCGTAGCCACCGGCATAGCGAACCGCCGGGTTGAGGGGCTTTGCGTCGATGGCTGCCGGAAGTGGCTGGATGTTCAGCGTGCGCTTCTGGCCGTAGGGGTGCAGGGCGGCATGGACGGTGCTTGCGGCAAGCAAGAAAGCAAGAGCCCCCATCACCACGCCGGCACCCCTCCTTGCGCTTGCAAGACGACGCGCGAAGCCGTGAGATGCGGTGGTGGGGGCCTTTCTACGGTTCACTGAAAAGTTCCGTCAATTTGTCCATGAGACCGCCCGCCAAGTGCTCGACATCAATCAGAGTCAAGGCCCGCTTGTAGTAGCGCGTGACGTCGTGGCCGATACCGATGGCGACCAGTTCGACGCGGCGCGCGCCTTCGATGTCGGCAATGACCTTGCGCAGATGGTTTTCGAGATAGTGCCCCGAATTAACGCTCAGCGTCGAGTCGTCGACCGGCGCGCCGTCCGAAATGACCATCAGTATCTTGCGCTGCTCGGGCCGGCCGGCCAGGCGGCCATAGGCCCAGTTCAACGCCTCACCGTCGATATTTTCCTTCAGGAGGCCTTCGCGCATCATCAGGCCCAGGTTCTTGTGCGCCCGGCGCCAGGGATTGTCCGCCGCCTTGTAGATGATGTGGCGCAGGTCGTTGAGCCGGCCGGGATTGGCGGCCTTGCCCGAACGCACCCAGGCCTCGCGCGACTGTCCGCCTTTCCATGCCTTGGTGGTGAAGCCCAGGATCTCGACCTTGACGCCGACGCGTTCCAGGGTTCGTGCCAGGATGTCGGCGCACATGGCAGCAACCATGATCGGCCGGCCGCGCATCGAGCCCGAATTGTCGAGCAGCAGGGTCACCACCGTGTCGCGGAATTCGGTGTCCTTTTCCTGTTTGAACGACAGGGGCGCCGACGGGTCGACGATGACGCGCGTCAGCTTGGCGGCGTCGAGCACGCCTTCTTCAAGGTCGAAGGTCCATGACCGGTTCTGCTGCGCCATCAGTTTTCGCTGCAGACGGTTGGCCAGGCGCGACACGACGCTGGCCATATTGGCCAGCTGCGCATTGAGGAAGCCGCGCA
>CBIHPL010000500.1:0-3014 GCA_966212005.1 uncultured Asticcacaulis sp. | reverse complement strand
GGTCGGTCTTGACCGGATCGGGCATGTCGGCCGGATTGTGCAGGTCGATCACATCGCCATTGTTCATGTAGATCTTGTAGACGACCGACGGGGCGGTCGCGATCAGATCGAGATTGAACTCGCGCGACAGACGCTCCTGGATGATTTCCAGGTGCAGCAGCCCCAGGAAGCCGCAGCGGAAGCCGAAGCCCAGAGCGGCCGAGGTTTCCATTTCGTACGAGAAACTGGCGTCGTTGAGACGCAGACGGCTCATGGCGGCGCGCAGGTCTTCGAAGTCGGCAGCGTCGACCGGGAAGATGCCGCAGAAGACGACCGGCTGGACTTCCTTGAAGCCCGTCATGGCGGCGGCGGTCGGCTTGCGCTCGTCGGTGATGGTGTCGCCGACCGCGGCGTCGCCGACCTCCTTGATCTGGCCGGTAAAGAAGCCGATTTCGCCTGGGCCCAGCTGATCGACATCGGTCGCCTTGGGCTGGAAGGTGCCCAGCTTGTCGATCTTGTAGGTGGCGCCGGCATTCATCAGCTTGACCTGCTGGCCGGGCTTCATGACGCCGTCGAAGATACGGACCAGGACGACGACGCCGAGATAGGGGTCGTACCAGGCATCGACCAGCAATGCCTTCAGCGGCGCGGTGATGTCGCCCTTTGGGGCGGGCAGGCGGGCGACAACGGCTTCCAGCACGACTTCGATGCCAAGTCCGGACTTGGCCGAAGCCAGGACGGCGTCCGACGCATCGATGCCGATGACGTCCTCGATCTGGGCACGGACGCGTTCAGGCTCGGCCGCCGGCAGGTCGATCTTGTTCAGGACCGGGACGATTTCGTGGTTGTTGTCGATGGCCTGGTAGACATTGGCGAGGGTCTGGGCTTCGACGCCCTGCGAGGCGTCCACAACCAGGATCGAGCCTTCGCAGGCGGCCAGCGAACGCGAGACTTCGTAGGCGAAGTCGACGTGGCCCGGTGTGTCCATCAGGTTCAGGATATAGGTCTTGCCGTCCTTGGCCTTGTAGTTGAGGCGGACGGTCTGGGCCTTGATGGTGATGCCGCGCTCGCGCTCGATCTCCATATTGTCGAGGACCTGCTCCTTCATCTCGCGCGCGGTCAGGCCGCCGGTGAACTGGATCAGCCGGTCGGACAGCGTGGATTTGCCGTGGTCGATGTGGGCGACGATGGAGAAGTTACGAATAAGGGACAGGTCAGTGCTCATGCGCCGGGCGATAGCATGATGCCGCGTGATATGAAAGGGCCGCCTACGCGCGAGGCGCGTCAATCAGAATTGAATGGGCGGTTTGCCTAGATCGCGGCGTTGGTATAATTTCTTATAAATCTCTGGGAATTGATCATCTCTAACCCGTAGTATATTTAATGAGTTAAATATATTTTTCCAAATTATCTCGTCTTCCGCATCTTTTTCGCGTCGGCTGTACGGAAATAGGCTGTCGGCCATGGAATAAATCATCGCCGCTTTTATAAGTAGGTTATCTCTTCCCTCCCTTTTTGAGTGCTCCATAATTGCACGATCAGAAAATAGACCTTTCATTACAGAGTCAAAAACTTGAATTTGGCTTATCATATCGGATAGTCGATTTCGTACACCTTTTGAAGGTGTAGCCTCAATCATCCTTTCAATATCTCTGATAACCTCTGTTGGCGGCGATGTAGGATTAGGCAATAAATTACCGTCATCTAAAGCAATCCTCCAATTGCTAATGTCTTTAAGCGTGTTAGTAGATTTTATGCAGTAATCACATATTGCGCTAAGAATCAATGGAAGAGTCGCTCTCGCTGCTGAAAATCGTCGATCCAAACGTTCTTTTTCTTGTTGATCGCTTTGAGATATTTGGCGGTGAATAAATATTATTGTAACAATTGCCGCGGTAACCGACATTACACCGGAAACAAGTTCTTGCCAATTCTTGATAACATCTAAAAATGATATTAGAAGTACAGTCGCAATGATCCCTCCGTATATGGAAATTGCTATCCAAAAAGCGACCTTTGTATTTTCCTTCATAGTCATGTCCCCAGAACGCTACTGTCTTCTATTACATAAATTAGATTCTTACGACAGTACCGCTGGTCAGACCAAAATTCTCATGGTAGCGCTATCATATAAAATCTGATCAGGGAGATTTTTATGATAAAGATGAAGACCCTCACCGGGGTGCTGCTGGCCTGTGGCTTCGCCACAAGCGTTCAGGCAGAGCCCTTGAAAATCAATGACAAAGGCTATTTCGAAACGCGCGGCGTCAATGTGCTGAACTTCAGCAACTGGTACGACGGGCTGTTCAGCGACGCCAAGATTTCCGGCGTCGAGCTGGTTCATCATGGCGTTCGAACCGCTACCAATGGCGATGTCCGCATGAGCCCGACGCCAGGTCAATGGGACCTGATCGGTCTGATGGTCGACCGCAAGGTCGATGCGACCAATGGGGTAATCGAAACGACGCTGAAATATGCCGAGTTCGATTTTATCTACAAGGTCCGGACCGAAGCCAAAGGCGACGGTGTCGTCGTCAGCGTGATCCTCGACAAGCCGCTGCCCGAAGCGTTGGCTGGTCGCGCCGGTTTCAATCTCGAATTCATCCCCGCCGCTTACTTCCACAAAAGCTACCTGGCTGACGGCAAGGCCGGCGGCTTCCCGCTCTATCCGTCGTCGCCGATGAAGCTGGAGCCCGACCAGAAATTCGCGCCGCAGACCGGACCGCAAACCACGGCATTGCCGCTGGCGACGGCCAAAACCTTTACGCTGGCCCCCGAAGACGCAACCCGCCGCGTCACGGTCACAGCTTCTGACGGCGAGATCAGCCTCTATGACGGCCGCAATCAGGCGCAGAACGGCTGGTTCGTGCTACGCTCGGCTCTGCCTGCCGGCAAGACCGGCACGGTGGTCCAGTGGCAGGTGAGCGCCAACAGCATTACCGACTGGTTGCGCCCGGCCATGATCGCCCATTCGCAGCTTGGCTACACGCCGGCGCAGAAGAAGGTGGCGGTGGTCGAACTCGATCCCAACGACA
>CBIHPL010000499.1:0-3026 GCA_966212005.1 uncultured Asticcacaulis sp. | reverse complement strand
GTCTTGCCGTGGTCGACGTGGCCCATGACGGCCACGACCGGCGGACGCGGCACGGTATCGCCTTCGTCATCGGCAGCCGAAATGAAGCCTTCTTCGACGTCGGCTTCGGACACGCGCTTAACGGTATGACCGAATTCCGAAGCCACCAGTTCGGCGGTGTCGGTATCAATCACGTCGTTGATCTTGAGCATCATGCCCTGTTTCATCAGCATCTTGATGATGTCGACGGCGCGGACGGCCATGCGGTTGGACAGTTCCTGGACCGTGATGACGTCGGGAATGACGACTTCGCGCGATACACGGGCCTGTTCGACCTGGCTGCCTTTACGCTTTTCGCGTTCACGTTCACGCGCCCGGCGAACCGAAGCCAGCGAACGCATGCGGTCGGCGGCGCCCTCGTCGTCTCCGACAACGGCTTGAAGGGTCAGGCGGCCTTCGCGGCGCTTGGGCTCGCCACGGGTCTGCGACACGGCTTTGACCGGTGCGCCGGCCTTGCCGCGCGAGCCGGCTGGGCCGCGACCGCCCCGATCGTCATCATCGCGCGTCGTCTTGGCGGGACCGGTCGTGGTGCCGCGGCTCGAGCGGATACGATCGACTTCGGGGGTTGCCGGCGCGTTGGCGGAGACGCCACCGCCCATGCGGGGTGGGCGCGGTGAGTTGGCGCTGTAGCGAACGGTTTCGCTCCGTTCGCCGCCTTCGCGCGGCGGGCGGGGCGCATTGGGATCGCGCGGCGTGTAAGGCCGGTTGGGATCACGCGGCGGACGCGGTGCATTAGGGTCGCGCGGCGTAAAGGGACGGTTCGGGTCACGCGGCGGACGGCTGTCGCTACGTTGACCATCGCGTTGTCCGTCTCTGGGCGGCTGACCGTCGCGCGGGCGGAAATCGGAACGTTGACCGTCGCTGCGCTGACCATCGCGAGGCGGATAGGGGGGGCGACCGTCCGTCCGTTGTCCGTCCCTGGACGGCTGACCGTCGCGCGGGCGGAAATCGGAGCGTTGACCGTCGCGGGGCGGATAAGGCGTACGTTGGCCATCGCGTTGCTGGCCTTCGCGCGGGGCGCGCTGGTCGTAGCGCGGAGCGCGTTCGTTGCGGAACTGGGGGGCGGCATCGCGCTGCGGTGCGGCCTCGCGCGCCTCAGGCGCCGCTGTCTGTGCCGGTTGCGGCGCCGGCTGTGGAGCCGCAGCCTGCGGCGCGGGCGCCGCTTCGGTTACAGGCTTCGGCGCCTCGGCGACGGGCTCCGGACGGGCAGCTGCCTGCGCGGCGGCAGCCTGAGCCGCTGCACGGGCGGCCGCGGCCTGGGCTTCGGCATCACGGCGCTGCTGCTCGGCGAGCGCGGCCTGAATAGCGCGTTGACGGGCATCCTGCTCTTCCTGACGCAGGCCGCCGGGGCCGGAAGACCGCTGTGGTTGCGAGGATTGCGGACGCGGCGCACTGGGCGCCGGATTTGGCCGCGCCGCCAGATTTGTATCGTGCGACGGCCGGGCGGGTGCGCCCGGGGCGCCGGCCGGCGGTGTGCCGATGCGGCGTTTGGTTTCGACCACCACCGTTTTCGACCGGCCGTGGCTGAAGCTCTGCTTCACCGTACCCGTCGAAACATTGCCGCCCACGCGCGGCTTCAGCGTAAGGGGGGTGCGGCCCTCACGGTTCTGATCGTTGTTGGTCTTGTCGTCTTTAGTGTCGCTCATGCGGCTTGCTTTACTTAACCCTTGCGAAGTCCGCCAGATGCGAACTTTCCGATTTGACAAATAATTCGTAGATTTTTCGCTGACCGGTCTTCGCCGGGCCTTGAAAATACCATTTGGTCGGTTGAGACCGTTACCCGTCCGGTCCGCCAGGCCCCTCCCATGCAGCAGGAACGAGGGGCTCAAATCCAGACAATCGTTTCATTTCCGAGGACCAGCGTTCCACGCGCCGTCCCGGCAGGAGTGCGACGTGTATCGCATTTTCCAGCCCTAAAGCCAAACTCAAATCCTGATTGTCGAAACAACCGCAGATTTTCGCGTTGCCTTGCGCCGCGCGGTTGGCTGCCAGGATACGGTTGCGGCCATCGGCCGAACCATTTGTCGCTTCAATGAGCCAGGCGATCTTTCCCGCCTTCACGTTACCGAGAATTTTTTCATAGCCGCTGACCAGGAGGCCTTCGCGTCGCGCAAGCCCCAGCAGATCAAGGCAGCGGCGGCGCAGAAGACCATGCACCTGTTCGACCAGGCCGGGGTCGGTCCTGACCTGACGCTTCGCCGCTCTCGCAAATATGTTCTTGCGGATCGCAATTTCAAGGGCGGGCCGTTCGGAACGGAGCCATATTCCACGTCCGGGCAGCTTATGCGCCACATCCGGCACGACCAGGCCATCCGGCGAGACGACGAAACGGATCATCCTGTCCGTATCCGTGCTTTCGCCGGACGCGACATCGCGCCGCTGGACCGGCAACCGGCCCGACGGCGTTTCACACAGGATGCCGGTCTCCGCTTCATCCAAAGCAGAGACGGCATCCGTTTCGGTTAGCGCTGCGACCTCATTGTTCTGCTGTGGCGACATCGGCGCCCTCCTCAGCAAAATCGTCTTCCGCCGCCTCGTCTTCAGCGACCGGAGCTTCGATCCACCCCAGTGCGATGCGGGCGTTGAGGATCAGGTTCTCGGCGTCCTGGACGGAGAGGTTGAAGCTTTCGAGCGCGCCAGGAACGCGGACCCGCTCACCGTCACGCTGTTCGAAGCCGCCGCGCACTTCGTCGGTGGCGAGATCCGCCACGTCCTCGACAGACTTGACACCGGCTTCGCCGAGCGCCACGGCCCAGGGAAGCGTTACGCCCGGCAGGCTCAGCACATCGTCCTCGACACCCAGCTCCTTGCGCTTGGCGTCCTGTTCGGCGGCTTCCTTTTCCAGGAAGTCGCGCGCACGGGCCTGAAGCTCCTGGGCGGTGTCTTCGTCGAAGCCTTCGATGACGGCGATTTCGTTTTCGTCGACATAGGCCAGGTCTTCGACCGTCGAGAAGCCCTCGGTCACCAGCAGCTGGGCGATAACCTCG
>CBIHPL010000498.1:0-3045 GCA_966212005.1 uncultured Asticcacaulis sp. | reverse complement strand
CCTGCCGGTCAGGGTGCAATAGGTATCCAGTCATAGTCTCAGCCTCCTCTTGTTACGCTACTCGCCCCAATCCTTTCGCACATGCAAAAACTGATGCGCTCTATTGATGGCGCAATCAATACAGACATCATGTGGATGAATTGCAGTTATTCTAAAGTAATAGAAAAAATAAGAAATTCATAAATAACAGTCTTTACGATGTTTAGGTTATTAAATGGGAATGGATATGTCCACCTTTACGTCTATATTTTTATATCATCTCGCGCTTCTGTGATGTGAACTGCAAATTTTTGTGAACAGCTATGTTCCTGCGCTGTGTGATAATGAAGCGTTGCTTTTGAGGGAGAATTCCATGCCAGACAGTCGCCCTGATCAACCGATCGATCTGGCCCCGCAGGCCGCCACAAAGACGGCCGGCATGTTCCCGCAGCACAGCCTCGATCTGGCGCCGATCGGCAATTGTGCGGCGGCGGCGCTGGTCGACCGTCAGGGGCGTTTTGTCTGGGCGTGTTGTCCGCGCGTCGATGGCGAACCCGTCTTCTCGAGTCTGCTCAATCCATCGGCGGGAAACGACGCCGGTCTGTGGTCTGTTGAAATCGACGATCAGGCGGACATCCAGCAGGATTATATCCGCAATACGGCCTGCCTGCGTACGGTCCTGACCGACAGTGCCGGTAGCAGCCTGGAAGTCATCGATTTCGCGCCGCGCTTTCACCAAATGGGCCGGACCTTCCGGCCCTGGGCCTTCTACCGCCTTGTCCGTCCCTTGTCAGGGACGCCGCGTATCCGCGTCTGCATCAGGCCAACGGGCAACTGGGGCACGGATCTGGCGCGCGAAACCACGGGCTCAAGCCATATCCGTTACGACTGCGGCGCGGCGGCCATGCGGCTGACCACCAATGCGCCGCTTACCTACTTGCGCGACTGCCAGACCTTCCGGCTCGAAGGGCCGCTGGCCTTTCACCTCGGCCTGGACGAGCCCTATCCGGCCGACGTGCTGAACGATGCCGAGCATATGCTGCGCGCAACGACCTCCTATTGGCAGACCTGGGTGCGGACACTTTACCTGCCGCTGGAATGGCAGGCTGCCGTTATCCGCGCCGCCATCGCGCTCAAGCTCTGTTCCTATGAAGAGACCGGCGCCATTGTCGCGGCCTTGACGACATCCGTGCCTGAGGCGCCCGGCAGCGAGCGCAATTGGGACTATCGTTATTGCTGGATCCGCGACGCCTACTACGTGGTGCGTGCGCTGAACCGGCTGGGTTGCACCGACATGCTGGAATCCTATCTGGTCTACCTGCGCAACCTGACGGACCGGTCAGCCGGCGGCCACGTCCAGCCGCTGTACAGCGTCAGTCTGGAGCCAGAACTGTTCGAGCGCCTGGCGCCCGGCATGAACGGCTACCGCGGCATGGGGCCGGTGCGCATCGGCAACCAGGCCTATGAGCACTTCCAGCACGACGTATATGGCCAGATGGTCCTGCCACTGACCCAATCCTTCTTCGACGAACGCTTCCTGCACCAGGGGTCGGTCGAGGATTTCCGCACCCTGGAAAAGGTCGGAGAGCGCGCCTTCGCCATGTACGACAAGCCCGATGCCGGATTGTGGGAGTTCCGTACCATCGCCCGCGTCCACACCTATTCGGCGCTGCTGTGCTGGGCGGCCTGTGACCGGCTCGCCAATGCTGCATCGGTCCTGGGGCTGGTCGACCGGACGCTCTACTGGGTCGAGCGCGCCAACACCATTCGCCGGGCCATAGAGGAACGCGCGTGGAATGCAGACAAGGGTTACTTCGCCGGCTCGTTCGGCGGCGAGGAGGTGGATGCCAGCCTGCTGCAACTGTTCGAACTGGGCTTCCTGGCAGCAGACGATCCGCGCTGCGTGGCGACCTTTGCCGAGGTCGAGCGCCAGTTGCGCCACGGCGACAATCTCTACCGCTATGTCGAGCCCGACGATTTCGGCGAGCCGGAGACGGCGTTCAACTTTTGCACCTTCTGGTACATCGAAGCCCTGCACATGATGGGCCGAACGGAGGAGGCGAGGGACCTGTTCGAAGCCATGCTGGCGCGGCGGACCCATTCGGGCCTCTTGTCCGAGGACGTCAAGGTCGATAGCGGCGAACTGTGGGGGAATTTCCCCCAGACCTACTCGCTGGTCGGCCTGATCACCTGCGCGGCGCTGCTGTCAAAGCCGTGGACGGCGATACGGTAGAACGTAAAGACGCCGGGCAATGGATGAGCATTGCCCGGCGGTATGGTTACCGAAGGCCGGCTTAGGCGCCGACTGTCGTTCTGGCCTGTTCGGCGGCCTTGTCGGCGTGGTCGATGCCGGATTCGGCGGTCCGGGTAAAGGCGCCTATGAACAGGCTGTAGATGCGTGCCGTCTCGTTTATATTGTCCTGCATCTTTTGCAGCGCGGCGGCCTGAAGGTCGATGACATCCTGCGTGCTGCGGCAGCTGAGCGCCTTCTTCGACAGTTCGTCATAGTCGGCAAGAGAGCGGCTATAGGCTTCGGTCATGGCCTTGTTGACATCCCCTAGCGCCGATGCGGCCTGCTTGCCCGCTTCGACATAGGCGCCCATGGCCTGATTGCCCATTTCAAGGCTGCGGCTGGCGATGTTGGTGGCATTTTCGCTGGCCTGACGGAGGCCTTCGCGGCCGGCATTGGCGGCGCGCTGTGCGTTTTCCCGCGCCGCTGCCTGAGCTTTTTCCGCCGAGTCCTTTAGGCGGTTCGGAATATCACTGGGAGAGTCGGCCATGGTCGTATCCTTTCTGCGGAGGGGAAGTCGCAGCCCAGGGTACGCAATGCTGCGAATGCGAACGTCATAGCGTAAGCCGCGTAATGATTTCGCAGGTATTGGCCGTGCGCGCGTAAGGATTACGTAAGGGAAGAGCGATCGGTATCCGGTACTGAAAATTTACGGTGAAGAAGCTTAGTCTCGACAGATATAGCCTTTGAAAAGCAAAGGTATTTTCATGGCAGTAGGCCCCACGCCCGGAGCCTTTGCCATGTGCAACGATTATGAACAGCATATCCGCTGGCAG
>CBIHPL010000497.1:0-3045 GCA_966212005.1 uncultured Asticcacaulis sp. | reverse complement strand
GACGGAGCAGCAGCGGGCTCAGGCGCGCATCCATCTCGACCCGGTCGGCTGGGTCCGCCAGGCCTCGGTTCGCCGTCAACTGCCGGGCCTGCTGGTGATTACCGTCGTCGAACGCCCGCGCCTGGCGGTATGGCAGTACAAGGGCAAGAGCATGGTGGTCGACGATCAGGGCCAGATCATCCCTGAAGCCCGCGCGCCCAACTTCCTGAACCTGCCGCTCGTGGTCGGTGAAGGCGCCAATGAGCAGGCCGCTGCTATCCTCGAACTGATGAATGCGCGTCCTGGCCTTATGCAAAAAACCTATGCCCTGGTGCGTGTCGACACCCGCCGCTGGGACATCCACCTGAAGAACGGCACTATCGTCAAGCTGCCGGCCCTGAACCAGGACGACGCCATGGCGCGTCTCGACGCCCTGATCACGGAGCGCCGCGTGCTCGACCAGGGTTTCGCCGAAATCGACCTGCTGGATCCGACCGCGTTACAGGTCGTGCCGCTGGTCTCCCGTCCTACTCCACAAACCTGACCGTTACAGACTTTCCTCGCTGAAGTTTCTGCTCATGTCCCGTTACGAAGATCGCCAGAACGCAAAGCTGCAAGCCACCAGGGGCGCGTCCGCCTCCGGTCGTTCCGCCATGGCCGACGCCGCCGTCCGCCCGGTTGTGTCGTCCGGCCTGATCGCGTCGCTGGACCTGGGGGCTTCGAAGATCGGCTGCTTTATCATGCGGCCGGAAGGCGCGCGCCAGTCTGACCAGTCGATCCGCGTCGCTGGCGTCGGCTACGTACAATCCAAAGGTATTCGCGCCGGCGCCATCATCGATATGGAAGCTGCTTCGCAAGCCATCGCCCAGGCCGTCGAGCGCGCCGAGGCCATGGCCAATGTCTCGATCCAGGGCGTGCGTGTCGCCGTTCCCGGTGCGCAGACGGCTTCGCACCGTGTCTCAGCCAGCGTCTCGCTGGGCCTCAAGCCGATTACCGATGAAGACCTGAATCGGGCCATTGCGTCCGCCCTGGCTCAGGTCCGCTTTCCCAACCGCCGCGCCATTCACCTGCTGCCGGTGTCGTGGAGCGTCGACAGCCACTCGGGCGTCCGCGACCCGCGCGGTCTGAACGGCCGCAATCTCGGCCTGGAACTGCTTGTCGTCACGATCGACGAGAACGTCTTCAACAACATCCAGCAATGCGTAGGCCTGGCGCATCTTGAGGTCCAGGCCATCGTATCGGCGCCGCTGGCTTCGGCCGTGGCCGCGCTGGAGGAGGACGAAAAGGAACTGGGCTGCATCTGCATCGATATGGGCGCGTCGTCGACGACCGCCGCCATCTTTGCCAACGGCACGCTGATCCACGTCGACTGCCTGAACGTCGGCGGCAGCCACGTCACAGCCGACATCGCGCGCGGCCTGTCGACCACGATCGCCGGCGCCGAGCGGATCAAGACCCTGCATGGTTCGGCCATTGCTTCGGCCAATGAAGACCGTGAAACCGTCGAAGCGCCGCCGCGCGGCGACGACCGCGGCGGTGGGCCGATCGTGGTGCCGCGCTCTATCCTGAAAGGTATTATCGCCCCGCGTGTCGAAGAGACGTTCGAACTCCTGCGTGAGAAGATCAAGGCCTCGGGCGTCCAGATCGAGCCTGGCGCGGGCATCGTCCTGACCGGCGGCGCGTCGCAACTGGCCGGCGTGCGTGAACTGGCGGTGCGGGTCTTCGATCGTCCGGTGCGCCTGGGCAAGCCGATGCGCGTTCCACACCTGGGCGACGCGGCGGCAGGTCCGTCCTTTGCTTCGGCGGCGGGCGTCATTCTGCGTACGCTTTACGGGCCTCGCGATGTTGTGCAGGTCCGCCGCATCATGACGGCCAAGATCGGTCCCAAGGATGCGCCGACGACCAGCCAGGGTGGACTTCTCCAGCGCGTGATCGGCTGGCTGCAGTCCAATCTGTAATCGCCTTCAGGCAAAGGCGTCCCAGAACTCCGTCTTGCGGCCGTGCCGGGATTTCAACTGGTCCAGATAGGTTCGGTGATCGGGAAAGCCCTTGAAATCATCGATTCCGGCGCTGAGCTTTTCAGCCTCGTTTAACCGGTCGGCGGCGGTTTCGTAGTCGATGGACCGGGCGTTGCTCAACGTGGCCTCGATCATTTTCCGCAACAGGAGAACGGCGGCCAAAGGATAGCGCGCCGCCAGCTTTTCGGCGGCGATCGTGGCGACCTCATCGTCGCCGCCGTCGATCCCGGCAATGCGTTCGATGACAAACCGTGAGGCGCGCTCCAGCGCCGGCCATGCGATCAGAAAGTCAAGCGCGACGTCCGCATTCGCCGTTCTCGCTACGAAATCGAGCGCTTCGTCCTCGGCCTCGATATCGTCGAAATCGGGCAGACGTTTCAGATAGGCACGCAGGAATTCCGGATTGAGGGTTTGATGAAAGGCGTCCAGACGGGAAACCTGCGCGTCCTCGGGGTGGCCCAGAACCTCAAGCGCCTGAATGCGCGCAAGCGTCCATTCCCGCGGACGGGGTTCCCGCAATCCAGCGCGGACATTGTCTAGCACCGACAGGGCCTCTGTTGCGCGACCTGCCGTCAGCAGACGCTCGGCAACCTTTGCCGCCGCCGCGGGCACACGCAGGTCCGGCTGAAGCGCCATGTACGCGTCGACGTCCTCCAGCGCGTCCGCGATGTCGAGCTGCGCCTGGTGGATGATCTGCGCCCGGCTGCGGCGGCTGACAGTCTCGCGTTCCAGCTTGCGTCCGCGTCGCCAGCGCGAGGTCTTGCGCGTCTTCGTGGCGCGGCGCGTCTCCGGTTCCCTGGCCGCCACCAAAAGGTCGCTGCGCAACTGACGCAATCCGTCCGGACCGAGACGTGGGGCCAGATCCCGGATGAGGGTGTCGCTCTGGCCATAGCCGTTGGCCAGGATGGCGTCTATCAACGGCTTAGACAAGGCGGCTGGCGATGCTTCCGCCAGGGCGGCAATACCGCCCTGGTCGTGCGCGGCCTGGCGAAAAATCTCGATGATCTCACCCGACGTGTCGGTGGTGCGTTCCAAAACCGGGGCGGCG
>CBIHPL010000496.1:0-3046 GCA_966212005.1 uncultured Asticcacaulis sp. | reverse complement strand
TTCATTCTGCCTCTGTCGCTGATTATCCTGCTTGGCCTGTTCCTGGTCCAGTCGCGCGGCACCGAAAGGGTCGCGCGCTTCTTCGGTCCCGTGATGCTGGTATGGTTCGCCGCCCTGGCGGTACTCGGCCTTTACTGGATCGCCCAAAAGCCCGAAATCCTGATGGCGCTCAGCCCGCATTACGGCGTCGCCTTCCTGTTCGCTAACGGACTCACCGGCTTTGTTGTCCTCGGCAGCGTCTTCCTCGTCGTCACCGGCGCCGAAGCCCTCTATGCCGACATGGGTCATTTCGGACGCGGACCGATCAACGCCGCCTGGCTGTGGGTCACCTTTCCGGCCCTGATCATCAACTATCTCGGCCAGGGCGCCCTGACCCTGATCGAGCCGTCCGCATCCGAAAACCCCTTCTGGCGCATGGTGCCAGCGGCCGCCTACTGGCCCATGCTTCTGCTGGCCTGCATGGCCACGGTCATCGCGTCGCAGGCTGTGATTTCCGGCGCCTTTTCCATGACCCAGCACGCCGTCCAGATGGGCATACTCCCGCGCATGCTGATCCGCCGTACATCAGAAACCCAGGAAGGGCAGATCTATGTGCCGCAGATGAACTGGCTCCTGATGACCGGCGTCATTGCGCTCATCGTCACCTTCCAGACGTCCGGCAACCTGACCTCGGCCTACGGAATAGCTGTGACGGGCACCATGCTGATCAGCTCGATCATGGCCTATATCGTCATGCGCCGGCTGTGGCGCTGGTCGCGTCTGCAGACCCTGGCGCTCCTGATCCCGCTCGGCTTCGTCGAACTGGTCTTCCTGACCTCGAACCTTACCAAGCTGTTTTCCGGCGCCTGGATGCCGCTGCTGCTCGGCGTCGCCCTGATCACCGTCATGCTGACCTGGACCAAGGGATCGCGCATCATTGCGGAAAAGACCCGTCGTGACAGCCTGCCCATGAGCGAAGTCGCCACCATGCTGGAGGCCCGTCCCCCACTGCGCGTCCCCGGCACGGCCATCTTCCTGACAGCGGACGGGACCATCGCTCCAACCTCGTTGATGCACAACCTCAAGCACAACAAGGTCCTGCATGAGAACAACATCATCCTCAGCATCCGCATCGCCAACCTGCCCCGCGTCGAGGAAGGCGCACGCGTCAGTATCGAAGCCATCAACCGCGACTTCACGCGTATCGTTTTGACCTTCGGCTTCATGGATACACCCAATGTCCCGCGCGCCCTTGCCGGCTGCCGCAGGCTGGGGGTCAGGTTCGACGCCATGACGACCACCTTCTTTCTCGGCCGGCGCACGCTTTTGGCCAGCGCCCATTCGGGCATGCCGCTGTGGCGGGACCTCCTTTACATCGCGCTGATGAAGAACGCCGCCGACCCAAGCGAGTTCTTCCGCCTGCCGCCGGGCCGGGTGGTCGAGATGGGAACGCAGATGCGGGTGTGACATTTTACCGGTCTTCGCCACCGCCCCCTTGCGCAAGTGGAGGTGCGGGCGATAGGCTCAACCTCCCGACTTCAGCCGCAGGACGCCTCAATGCTCCATCGTCTCACCGCTTCCGCCGCCATTGCCACCCTGGCGCTCGCCGCGCCGCTTCAGGCCGCGACGATCTATACCGGCGACCGGGTCGACGGCGTCCAGGTCGTCGAGAAACTCGACGTGGCGGACCTGCCTGCGGGCAAAACGAAGCTGTGGTTCCGGCCGCTCGACACCTCGATCGGCCAGGGCTGGTACATCCCCGTCGTCATCGTCAAGGGCGCAAAGCCCGGCCCGCGCCTGCTGATCACCGCCGGCATCCACGGCGACGAACTGAACGGCATCGCCGTCATCCATACCCTGACCGAAACGATCAGGCCCGAGGACCTGAGCGGCACCATCATAGCCATGCCGGGCCTGAACACACCGGGCCTGTTGCATTCGACACGGTCGTTCAGCTCGGGCGTCATCGGTTCCAGCGGCGGAGAGAACCTCAACCGCCTGATGCCGGACACCGCCCATCCTGGCGAGCCGACCGGCGGTGCCGCCAAGCGCTACGACCAGCGCATCTGGACGCAGCTCTTCGTCGGCAACGCCGATTTCGCGGTCGATCTCCACACCCAGACGCGCGGCACCACCTATCCGGCCTACATCTTCGCGCAGACGGGCGAGGCGCGCAAAATGGCCGATGCCCTGAAACCCGACTTCATCAATATGGATCCGGGCATCGCCGGCGCCGTCGAAAACATGCTGAACGTCATCGACGTCCCCTCCGTGACCTATGAATTGGGCGGAGGCGAGGTCTTCGACGGACCGCTGATCGACCGAGGCATTACGGGCCTGCGTAACCTCATGGTCGTGCGCGGCATGCTGAAGGGCAAGGCAGAAGCTCCGGGTAAGCCCTTTGTCGGCAATGCCGTGGAAAACGTGCTGTCGCCCGTCGGAGGCTGGGCACGCCTCAAGGTAAAGATCGGCGATAACGTCAAGGCTGGACAGCCCCTGTTTACCGTCCACAATCCGTTCGGCGAAGAACTGGCCGTCGTGACGGCGCCCAAGGCCGCCAAGGTTCTGGCCCTGTCGCTCGACCCGCGCATGGAGCCCGGGGACTGGGCGGTGCGGCTTATCTGGTGGGACGACGCCCTGCCGTGCAAGGCCGATGGCTGTCCTCCGGGGCCTATTCCGGCGGAGTAGTCGGGCATTTAGGCCCTACCCGCACTGCTTGAGGAAATCCTTGGCCAGGCGGATCGTCATGTCCCAGCCCGTCGCAGCATTATGAACCGCTTCCGCCGGCAGGAAGTCCGGCTGGCCCTTGCCGGTGAACAGCGCCATCAGTGCGGCGCCCGGCGTCATGACTGCATCCGAGCCGTCGCCGACCTTCTGGCCGGTTTGCAGGTCCAGCAATTCCGTCACGCCGAGATTGGTAATGCGGACAGCCGTGGCTTCGCAGGCAAAGACGTAGGTGGGCGTGTCGCCGGCGCTATAGACCAGCTTTAATTCGGATGCGGCTGTGGCCGGCTCAAGCGTCCAGCCCTTGGCCTGCCTGGGTTGCCGTCAATGCCAGGAGCACAAG
>CBIHPL010000495.1:0-3069 GCA_966212005.1 uncultured Asticcacaulis sp. | reverse complement strand
TGTCGATGATCAGGTCGAGATCGCTGGCCGTTACGGCACTCGCCATCACTTGCCCCCGACGCTTAAAGAGTCGATCAGCAGGCTGGGCGTGTCCATCGTGCCACGGATTTCCAGGTCCGCCGCGGGAATGAGCCGTTGGTACATGTCGATCAGGTTGCCGGCGACGGTGATTTCGTTGACCGGATACTGGATTTCGCCATTTTCGAACCAGAAGCCCGATGCTCCCGCCGACCAGTCGCCCGTGTCGGAATTGACGCTCGGACCGAACATCGAGGTGACGATCACGCCTTTGCCGGCGTCTTTCAGCAACTCCGCGCACGATTTCGGTCCGGCGGACAGGACGATGTTGTGAGCCCCCACACCCGGCGGGCTGGCCAGACCGCGCGAGGCGTGGCCGGTCGTCGTCATGCCCAGCTGGCGCGCCGATGCCGTATTGAGCAGCCAGGTCGTAAGCCTGCCGTCCTCGATCAGCGACATGCGTTTCGTAGCGACGCCCTCGTCGTCGAACAGACAGGACCCCAACCCACGCACGCGCAAGGGATCATCGATGATCTGGACCGACGGGTCGAACAGGCGCTGCCCCAGCTTGTCCTTCAGGAAGCTCGAGCCACGGGCGATGGCCGTGCCTGAGATGGCCCCCAGGAACTGACCGATCAGCGACTTGGCGATGCGCTTGTCGAACAGAACAGGCGCCTTTTGGGTCTGGATCTTGCGCGCGCCCAGCGCTTTGATGGCCCGTTCCGCAGCGGTCGTGCCGATCTCTGTAACGGTCGGAAGGTCTTCGGCGAAGCGTGTGCTCCGGCCTTCGCCGTCGCGCTCCATGGCGCCGTCCTCCCCCGTGGCGATGAAGCGGCCGGACAGAAAGAAAAGGCTGGTGTGGTGGGTCGCCCTAAAGCCGCCCGAGGTCAGCATGTGCCAGCAGTTCTGCGCGTACCCCGTCGATGCCGCGTCGCCCTGCAGCCGTGAATCGACCTCAAGACCGGCGGCTTCGATGGCCAGCGCCTGGTTCTGGAGCGTTTCGGCGGATTGGTGCGTATCGTCGTAGATCTGCAGGCTGTCTTCCGACGCGCCGGAGCTGTACAGCAGGGCAGGGTCGGCCAGGCTGGCATAAGGGTCGTCGGGCGCCAGCGACGCCATCGCAACAGCCCGTTCGACAAGCCGGTCGAGCGTTTGCGGCGAGAATTCGGAAACCGACACGACAGCCTGTTTTTTACCGACAAAGACCCTCAGGCCCAGGTCGGCCGTTTCGTCGCGTTCGACCGTCTCCAACTCGCCCTTGCGGATGCTGACGCTCAAGGACCGGCTTTCGGCAAATACCGCCTCGGCTGCATCGGCGCCGCGCGCTTTCGCGGCTTCGATCACGTCGTTCAGGCGTTCGAAAGGCGTTTGTGGAACGGGCTTGCTTCGCGTTTGCAACATGAAATTTGTATAGGCCCGCCCGCCATCCCAAGGCAAGTCTCGTTTGTGACAAATCGGCGCGAGCCGCGCAGCCTTAACCAAGTCGCTTAGCAATGCATTGACGCAGCGGTGCTAAAAACGCCCTTCATATCCAGTACGCGTAGAGTATTTTCCAGTGCCGCATTCGCAGTTTCTCTTTGTAAGACAACTTGCAAACGGTTGCGCAATGTTGCGGTCGGTGGCTCGGAATATCATCACGAGAATTAAGTGGAGCCGGCGTGACCGGCGCGCAAGCGGAACCGATACGGCGGTCATGCGGCGCGAACTCGCCGACACCATGCGTCCGGTCGTGCGCGGCTATTTGCTGGCGCTGGTTGCCTATTATTTCGTCAATGGACTGACATACCGCGTGCCTGGAGACTGGGGACTGGTGCCGCTGGCTGCGATGGTGTCGGTCGTCGCCGGCGCCGTGCTTCTGCGTTACACGCGCCAGACCCATTCCATGCGCAGGCTCATGGTGGCCGGCCATATCGCAAACTTTCTGCTGTTCTATAATACGGCCATCGATATCGCCCTGTATTACGATCCGCTGAAGCTGATCTACTTCGCGCTTTCCCTGCCGATCTTCGCTATTTCAGGCGTGTCGATGCGCGTCGTGCTGCCCGGGGCTCTGGTCTCCGTCGCCACCTTCGCGGTTATCGCCCTGACGCGTGAGCCCGACCATACCGAACAATATGCCTGGATCGCGCTGACGGCCCTGATGACCGGCCTGTGCATGAGCGTTATCCTCAGGGTCACCATCCTGAAGGCCGTGCGCGCCCGCGTGATGGCCGACCGGCATCGCGACGAAGCATCTGCCCTGGCGCACAATGACGCGCTGACGGGGTTGCCCAACCGGAGGAGCTTTTTCACGGCCCTGGAGGAGCGTCTGCGTTCAGGCAAACCATTCGATCTGGGGCTGATCGATCTGGACGGGTTCAAGCCGGTCAACGATGTCTATGGCCACGCCGCCGGCGATGCCGTCCTGGTCGAAGTCGGTCACCGTCTGCAGGCTGTCTGCCCCGATGACGCCATTATCGCACGTCTTGGCGGCGATGAATTCGCTCTGATCCTGCCGACACGCCGGCGCAGGGGCGAGTTGCAGGCGTTGGGACGTCAGGTCTGCGCCTCGCTGCGCCAGCCATTTCACCTGGGGGGCGCCACGGTCAGCCTGTCGGGTTCGATCGGCGTGGTCCGGGCGGGCGCGGACAAGGCCAGCGGCACCCTGTTGCTTGAGCGCGCCGACTATGCGCTCTATCGCGCCAAGGCGAACGCCCGTGGGGAGGTGGTGATTTTCGACACCCGCCTGGAGGGCGAGATGCGGGATTTCAATCGCGTCGATGCGGCCCTGCGCACGGGTGACCTGGAAGCCGAAATGTATATCGTCTTCCAGCCTCAATATGATCTCGGGACCCAGCAGACCGTCGGGTTTGAAGCGCTGGCGCGCTGGTGCAGCCCGCAACTGGGCAATGTTACGCCTGACGTGTTCATCCTTGCCGCCGAGCGTTCCGGCACGATCGGCAAGCTGACGGAAATCCTGCTGCGCAAGACCCTTAAGGCTGTGCGCGAATGGCCCGAAGACCTGTTCGTCACCTTCAATCTGTCGACCCGCGACCTGCATTCACGCAGGGC
>CBIHPL010000494.1:0-3081 GCA_966212005.1 uncultured Asticcacaulis sp. | reverse complement strand
TTTGCGGCATCGGGCCAGGCGATCAGGCGCAGCATGTCGGTGATGTAGGCTTCGTAACCGGCCTTCTTGTCGGCATAGGTGTCCGACAGATAGTAGTCGCGGTCAGGCAGCCCCAGCCCACCCTGCGCCAGTTGCAGCGCGTAGTAACCGGGCTTTTTGGCGTCGTCATAGACGTAGAGGCTGAAAAAGGCGGAGCCGAAGCCTTCCGACGTCCATCCCATGAATTTCGCCAGGTCCGACTTGTTGCCGATATTGCGGATGCGGTTCAGTTCGGGGACCAGCGGAGCAACGCCCAGCGTGTTCTTGAGCGTTTCATTGGTGGCGCTGCGGTAGAGGTCGGCGACCTTCAGGTCCGAACCGCTCAGGTCGTTACGCGCCGCAAGGCCGGTGACCAGCGCCTTGAGCTGAAGTTCCGACAGGTCGGCCAGGCGATTGAAGCTGCCATAGCCTGGCTGGTCGCCCGGGATCTTCATGGCGGCCAAAGCCTTGCCATTGGCGTAAAGATTGAAGTCGTCGCCCGGCTTTACGGACGTGTCCATGCCTGCGGTATCGAAGCCCCAGACACCGTAGCTCTTGCCCAGTTCGGCCATGCGCGCGCCGTCTTCGGCGCTCAAAGTGTCCTGGAGGTAGGTGCGCGGCTGATGAACCGGCGCCCGCTCGTCCGAGGTGACGACGGCAAAGGCCGGCGCGGCCAGAGGCAGGACAAGGGCGGTGGTGACAAGCAGCGTGCGGAGGATGCGCATGAGGTCTCTCGCGAAATACAGATACAGGCGAGCGCCCAGCGCCGCCCCCAGGGGGCAAACCATGATACAGTTGAAACTGTTTGTATTCTGAATTTTTCTTAATGTTCCGGATGCCGCATCCGGCGGTTTTGCGGCCGGTGGGGCTTTACGCGGGCCACGCGGCGCGGCACAAGATGGACAGACCCATCAAGAAGGTGACGCGTGCGTTTTCTGGCCGGACCGATAGCCCGTTTTCTGCTGACCGTAATGGCGGCGTTGCCTCTCAGGGCTTTGCGGCCGAAGGCGAAAGCGCCCACATCAAGGCCCGCCTGGTCGCGGAGTCGACCTCCGTGCCCGAAGGCGGCCAGGTTCGGCTGGTGCTGGAACATACGCCGGCAAAGAACTGGCACACCTACTGGGTCAATGCCGGCGACGCCGGCTTGCCGACGCGGATCAGCTGGAGCCTGCCGGACGGCATGACGGCGGGCGATGCGGCGTGGCCGGCACCGAAGATGTTGCCGACGCTCGGCCTCAACAGCTTCGGTTATGACGGCCGGACCGCCACCGTGATCGTTCTGACCAACAGGTCAGGCCTGGCCGCCGGCGAAGCCCTGCCGGTCAAGGCGCGCGTCAATTTCCTGGTCTGCGAAGCCCAGTGCATCCCGGAGAGCCTGGACGTCTCCACGCGCCTGACCGTTGGCCCGGCCAAGCCCGGACCGGATGCCGGCCTTGTCGCCAGGGCCGCGGCCGCCCTGCCCCGGACCGCCAATATTACAGGCACCATCGCCCTGAACAACGGCGCGGCGGAACTCGGCTTCAAGGCAGGCGACGTCGCCGCGCGCGAGGCCCTGGCGCGGCCGCAGGGCGCCTACTTCTTCCCGGTACAGGAAAAACTGCTGAGCGCGTCGGCGCCACAGGTTCTAGACATGGGAGCGGAGGGTTTTACCCTGCGCACAAAACCGGGCAGCCCTGCCCTGCCCGAAGGCCCCTTGCAGGGCGTGCTCTCACTTGGCGATAAGGCCTATAACGTCACCCTGACGCGCGCAGGCTTGCCGGCCGGCACATATGTCCTCGGCGCTGCGCCCGCGCCGGAACTGCAATCGGGCGGCCTGTTCGTCGCCATGGGGCTGGCGTTTCTGGGCGGGCTGATACTCAACCTGATGCCGTGCGTCTTCCCCGTTCTGTCGATGAAGCTTCTGGCCCTGTCACGCGCCGGGCACGATTTGAAACTGGCGCGCACCGAGTCGCTGGTCTATGGCGCCGGGGCGATCTTGAGTTTCGTTGCCCTGGCCGGGTTGCTGCAACTTGCGCAGGGCGCCGGTGCTTCGCTTGGCTGGGGCTTCCAGCTGCAATCGCCCTATGTCGTCGCCGTCCTGGCCGTCGTCATGCTTCTGGTCGCGCTCAACATGTCGGGCGTTTTCAATATCGGTTCGTCGCTGCAAGGCGTCGGCGCCGGCGGCTTCGACCAGAAGCGCCCGCTGGTCTCGGCTTTCCTGACTGGTGTGCTGGCCGTAGTCGTCGCGGCGCCCTGCACCGCGCCCTTCATGGCGACGGCCGTCGGCGTGGCCCTGGCCCAGGGCGGTCTGACCGGCTTTGCCATATTTACAGCACTCGGCGTCGGCTTCGCCCTGCCGGTCGTGCTTCTGACCTTCCTGGTCACCCTTGTCCCCGGCTTCGCCAGGGCTTTGCCCAAGCCTGGCGCCTGGATGAACTGGCTGAAGATCGCCCTGTCCGTCCTGATGTACGGCGCGGCCTTGTGGCTGGTCTGGGTGTTCGCCCAGCAGGTACGGATAACGGGCGTGCTGCTGCTGTTGCTGGCGTTCGCAGCCATTATCACAGCTGTCCTGCCGGTCCGCGCCCTGCCCGGGATGATCAAGGTGGGAATTCTCGGCGCAGGCCTTGTCCTGGCGCTTGGCGCGGGCGCCTTGCCCCGGGTTGATCGTTGGCAGGCAGACCTCGGAGAGGCCGAGGTTAGCGAAAGCCCGCTTACATATTTCAACATGGAGCACCTGACCAGGCTGCGCGCGGCCGGAGAGCCCGTCCTGGTCGACATGACGGCCGCCTGGTGCGTGACTTGCAAGGTCAATGAGCGCCTGGTCCTGCAAACTCAGGAAGTGGCCGATGCGCTGAAAGCGACGGGCACGACCTACATGGTCGGCGACTGGACCAATCAGGATGCCGAGATTTCGCGCTATCTGCAGCTCTATGGCCGTTCAGGTGTCCCACTCTATGTTTATTATGGCAGCAAGAACGCCGAGCCGAAAGTCCTGCCACAGATGCTGGACAAGGCGGCGGTGATCAGGATGCTGAAGGACGGGGCGAAATAGACTTTAGCTTTGTCGCGATATTTTTGGCGAAA
>CBIHPL010000493.1:0-3101 GCA_966212005.1 uncultured Asticcacaulis sp. | reverse complement strand
CCGCCCCCGATCTCGTAACACCCAAGCGCGCACTTATCTCTCTGTCCGACAAGACGGGCCTGATTGAAGCCGCAAAGGCATTGGCCAATGCAGGCGTTGAACTGCTGTCGACCGGCGGCACCAAGGCGGCGATCGAAAAAGCCGGCATCGCGGTCAAGGACGTGTCGGACGTCACTGGCTTCCCCGAAATGATGGACGGCCGCGTCAAGACACTGCACCCCAAGGTCCACGGCGCGCTTCTGGCCTATCGCGACGCGCCGGAACACGCCAAGGCGCTGACCGACCACGACATCCAGCCGATCGACATCGTCTGGATCGACCTCTATCCGTTTGAATCAACTGTCGCTTCGGGTGGCGGTTTCGAAGCCGCGATCGAAAACATCGATATCGGCGGCCCGGCCATGATCCGCTCGTCGGCCAAGAACCACCCCTATGTCGCCATCTGTGTCGACAAGACGGGCATGGATCAGGTTCTCGCTGCCATCGCCGACAAAGGCACGACCGACCTGGCCTTGCGCAAGTCGTTGGCGGCGCGCGCCTTTGCCCGCACCGCCGCCTACGACTCGTCGGTTTCGACATGGTTTGCCGCACAACTCGGTGACGACTATGCCGAACGCAAGACCGTCGGTGGCGCGCGTCTGCAAACCATGCGCTACGGCGAAAACCCGCACCAGTCCGCCGCCTTCTACAAAACCGGCGAGAGCCGCCCGGGCGTTGCCACCGCCAGGCAGCTGCAAGGCAAGGAACTCAGCTACAACAACGTCGCCGACACCGATGCGGCGCTGGAACTGGTCGCCGAGTTCGATCCGGCCGAACACGCCGCCTGCGTCATCGTCAAGCACGCCAACCCCTGCGGCGTGGCCGTAGGCAGTGACCTGATCGGCGCCTATAAACGCGCCCTGGAATGCGACCCGGTCTCGGCCTTCGGCGGCATTGTCGCGCTCAATCGTCGCCTCGACCGCGCCACGGCCGAAAAGATCGTCGAAATCTTCACCGAAGTCGTCGTCGCCCCCGAAGTCGATGAAGACGCCATTGCGGTCTTTGCCGCCAAGAAGAACCTGCGCCTCCTGACCACCGGCGCCCTGCCCGATCCGCTGGCCGGCGGCCAGGTCTTCCGATCTGTGGCCGGCGGCATGCTGGTCCAGTCGCGCGACACTGCCCGCATCAAGGCGTCGGACCTCAAGGTCGTCACCAAGCGCCAGCCAACTCCGACCGAAATCCAGGACATGCTGTTCGCATTTACCGTCGCCAAGCACGTCAAGTCGAACGCCATCGTCTACGCCAAGGACGGCCGCACCTCGGGCATCGGCGCCGGCCAGATGAACCGCCGCGACAGCGCCCGCATCGCGCGCCTGCGCGCTCAGGAAGCCGCCGAGGGTCTGGGCCTGACGGAGTCCCTGGCGCACGGTTCGGCCTGTGCGTCTGAAGCCTTCTTCCCCTTCCCCGATGGTTTGCTGGAAGCGGCCGCCGCCGGCGCCACGGCAATCATCCAGCCGGGCGGGTCGATGAACGACCAGGCTGTGATCGATGCCGCCGATGCAGCGGGTCTGGCCATGGTGTTTACCGGCGTGCGGGTTTTCAGGCACTAAACCCGGACACAAAGCCGCATTGCGCTTTATTCGGGCACCTTTATGATGCCGACTATGGAACATCTCGATGTCATCATAGCCGGCGGCGGCATGGCGGGCATGACGCTCGCCCTGGCGCTCAAATCGGGAGGGCTGGATGTCGCTCTCGTCGAGCGTCAACCCTTCGCCGAGCAGCTCGATACCGGGTTTGACGGACGCGCGTCCGCCATCGCCTATGCCTGTTTCCGGCAATGGAAGGTCTTGGGCGTTGGTGACGCGCTCGAAGCCTCTGCCTGCCGCATGGACGAAATCATGGTGACGGACGGTCACCTGCCTGGTCCCGCCAGCCGCAAGCCCTTGCCCTTCTTCCTGAATTTCAAAGCCGGGGAAATTTCCGACCGCACCGGCGACGAACCGCTGGGCTATATGGTCGAGAACCGGCTGGTGCGGCAGACCCTTTATGACGCCATCCGCGAACGCCACATCAACCTGATCGTTCCGGCCAGCGTCACCGACATGACGGAAACGGGTGGTTTTGCCCAGGTGACGCTGAATACCGGCCAGCATTTGCGCGCCAGCCTTATTGTCTCCGCCGAAGGCCGCAACAGCGCCTTACGCGAGAAGGCCGGTATCAAACACATCAATTGGGACTACGACCAGAGCGCCGTCGTCGCAACCGTGAAGATGGAGCGGCCGCACAACCACGTGGCCTATGAGCATTTCCTGCCATCGGGCCCGTTCGCCATCCTGCCCCTGACCGAAAACCGCGCCTGCATCGTCTGGTCTGAAAGCCATGCCAGGGCGAAGGCATTGATGGATGTGCGCGACAGCCTGTTCCATGATCACCTGATGACGCGTTTCGGCGATTTTCTGGGAAAGGTCGAGCTGGTCGGTCCGAAATTCATTTACCCGCTTGGCCTCGGGCTGGCGGAAGACATGTATAAGGGACGTTTGGCACTTCTGGGCGATGCGGCGCACGGCATCCACCCGATCGCCGGTCAGGGCCTCAATCTCGGTCTGAAGGACGTGGCGGCCCTGGCTGAGGTGCTGGTCGAGGCGGCACGGCTGGGCGAAGACCTGGGCTCGGGCCTGGTGCTGGAACGCTACGCCAAATGGCGGCGGTTCGACAATGTCTCGACCTCGGTGGTCATGGACGGCTTCGTGCGGCTGTTTTCCAACGGCAATCCGGTCTTGAGGACGGTGCGCGATGTCGGCATGGGGCTGTTCAACCGCATTCCGGCCTTGCGCCAGTTCGTCATGGAAGACGCCGGGGCGGCGACCGGCGACCTGCCGAAACTGTTACGCGGGCAGGAGATCTAAGCTTTGATGGGGTCGAACTTGCGGGCCTGATCGACCAGCATGATCGGCACGCCGGAGCGGATCGGGAAGGCCAGACCAACCGTCGGGCTGATCAGTTCCTGCGCCGCCTTGTCATAGCTGAGCGGCCGGCGCGTGACCGGGCAGACCAGGGCTTCCAGCAGGCGCGGATCGACTTCAAAGCCGGATTTGGCTGGGGCGTCGGCGGGCAGGACG
>CBIHPL010000492.1:0-3102 GCA_966212005.1 uncultured Asticcacaulis sp. | reverse complement strand
CCGATATCACCGCCTGCCGCGCGCAGGCACCCTGACGAATTGCCGCCTCCGAAAAGGCGGCCCAAAGATCGCATCCACCTGGTCCATGGATGCGTCTGTCTCCTGGACCATTTCTCTTGAACTGTCCCTTCCGGTCCACAACGGCCGGAAGGGACTTTTTTCCGCGCCATCCACGACGCGTTACCTTTACTGTCCCGCCTGCTGATCCCGCAGCACGCACCCCTGGAGCCTCTATGAAACCCCGCACCTTCCGGACCTTGCTGACCAGCCTCGTTTCGACACTTGCTCTGGCGACGGCCGCCCAGGCCGCCCCGATCGCCACGCTTGACCGCAACGGCGCCTGGGTCACTGTCGAAGCCTATGGCCCAAATGTCATCCATGTCGTCATCGCCGCCGACAAGGCCGAGGCGCTGAAAGGTCCTGGCCAGGGAATACTTCCGGAAAATGCCGACAATGCAGCTTTTAAACGTGCCACCGGCGCCGACGGCGATGTCTTCCAGTCGAATGCCCTGACGCTCAAGGTCAATCCGGCCCCGGCGCCGCGCGTGCCGTCACAGGGCGAGAAGTATTTCGCCCCGTCCCTGGCCAGTGTCGGCCTCTCCGTCAAGAACGCCAGGGGCGACACGGTCCTGACCATGAATGGCTGGGAAATGGCGCCGCACGAAGTGACCGGGGAAAAGACCTATCAGGTCGGTGCTTCGTTCCTGGCCCAGGCGGACGAGCACATCTATGGCATGGGCCAGAACCAGGAATCCCTGGGGTCACTGGACCTGCGCGGCAAGGTGCTCGACTGCAAGCACTGGTACGACGCCCCTTCGGGTGAGACTGTGTGCGTCCCCTTCATGGTCTCCAGCAAGGGCTACGGCATCATCTGGGACAACCCGTCGCAGACCCGCTTCATCGCTGCCGTCAACGGCCGCACCGCCTTCCAGTCGAAGGTCGGCGAGCGTGTCAGCTTCTTCGTCGTCACCGGCGACACTCCCGAACAGATCTATTCGGCCTATGCCCGCGTGACCGGCAAGACGCCGATCCCGCCGAAGGCCGCCTTCGGCCTGATCCAGTCCAAGGCGCGTTACGACAGCCAGGAACTGGTTCTGAAAGTCGCCAACACCTATCGCCAGAAGCAGTATCCCCTCGATGTCATGGTCGTCGACTGGTTCCACTGGACGCGCATGGGCCAGATGGACATCGACCCGGCTCAATTCCCCGATCCGGCCGGCATGAACAGGCAGCTCCACGACATGGGCATGCAGTCGATCATCTCGGTATGGCCGCGCTATGAGACCTCGGGCCGCTATTACAACGAACTGGCCGCCAAGGGCTACTTCCTGCACCACGAAGACGGCTCGCCCGTCGACGGTCTGCCCTTCCGTTCCGACCGCACCGGCGCCCTGATCGATTCCACAAATCCGGAAGCGAGAAAGTGGTACTGGGAAAAGATCCGCGACAATATCCTGAGCCAGGGTTTTGATTATCCGTGGCTGGACGAGACCGAGCCGGACCTGGTCCCGGAAGGCTATCACTTCTCGATCGGCACTGGCGATCGCTATCGCAACCTCTATCCGCTGGTCCACGTCGAAGGCGTGGCGCAGGGCATGCGCGCCTGGAAGCCAAACAAGCGCGTACTGATCCTGGCGCGCGCCGCCTATCTCGGTTCGCAGCGCACCGGCGCACTCTTCTGGTCGTCGGACATCCACCCGTCGTGGGAAGCCTTGCAGCGCCAGGTGCCGACCGGCCTCAACATGACGGCTTCGGGCATCGCCTACTGGGGTAATGACATTGGCGGCTGGCAGTGGCTGCCGCAGACGACGAACGCCACCAAACCGCCGCTCCTCGATCCGTCCGACGCCCGCGAGACCGTCGGCCAGAACAACGACTACCCCGAACTGCATACACGCTGGTTCCAGTACGGCACCTTCCTGCCGACCCTGCGCCTGCACGGCGACCGGAAGAACGCCGAGCTGTGGGCCTATGGCAAGGAGGCTGAGGCCATCATGGCCAAGTTCGACCGCCTGCGTTACCAGCTGATCCCCTATATCTACAGCCAGGCCAAGATGACCTACGACACCGGCGCGCCCTTCATGCGTCCGCTGTGGATGGACTTCCCCAATGACCCGGCCGTATCGGATATCGGCAGCCAGTACATGTTTGGCCCGGCCTTCCTGGTCGCTCCGGTCACCGAACAGGCCCAGACAGAGAAACGCGTCTATCTGCCGGCCGGCGCCGACTGGTACAACTACTGGACCAACGAAAAGCTTCCGGGCGGGCAATGGGTAACAGTCGCCGCCCCGATCGACCAGATCCCGCTGTTCGTGAAGGCGGGCTCGATCCTGCCGATCGGTTCGGACATTCAGTCGACCGCGACGAAACAAACCATCGCCAGCATCCGTGTCTATCCTGGCAAGGACGGCGCTTTCGACCTCTATGACGACGACGGCGCGACCTACGACTACGAAAAGAACAAGGGCGTCAGCCAGACCCGCCTTGTCTGGAATGACGGCGCAAGGACGCTGACCGCGACCGGCAGCGACAAGGCGTTCGCCAAGTCCGCGCCTTCGCTCGTCCAGGTGATGACGAAGTAAATGCGTAAAGTCGTCCTTACCTGCACGCTTGCCGTGGCGGCCCTGTTCTCAGGCGGGGCCGTCTTTGCCGCCCAACCCTTGCCGCCGCTAAAGGTCACCGGCGGCCAGATCTCCGGGTTGGACGATGGCGACGTCCATAAGTGGCTCGGCATCCCGTTCGCCGCGCCGCCCGTGGGCGATTTTCGCTGGCGCGAACCGCAACCGGTCGTCGCCTGGCAAGGCGTCAAGGCCGCGCGGGACTATGCACCCGCCTGCGCCCAGACCGCCGAATGGCTTCCCAACACCAAGAGCGAAGACTGTCTTTATCTGAACGTCTGGGCGCCGGAGAATGGCAAAGACCTGCCGGTGATGGTGTGGATCCACGGCGGCGGCTATTATGGCGGCACGGCGGCACAACCACCCTATGACGGCGCCAACCTGGCGAAGCACGGGGCCATCGTCGTCACGATAAACTATCGTCTGGGCGTCCTCGGTTTCTTCACCCATCCCGAACTGTCGGCGGAATCGCCGCACCACGCTT
>CBIHPL010000491.1:0-3112 GCA_966212005.1 uncultured Asticcacaulis sp. | reverse complement strand
GCTGGACGATGAGCAGGGACGGCCGTGTGACGGAGGAGACCTGGCTCAGGCCCGCGGCAGGAAATCTGGTCGGCGTCGGCCGTACGTTGCGCGACGGTGCGTTGCGCCAATACGAATTCATGCGCATAGACGTGCAAAACGGTGTCGTGACGTTTACGGCGGTTCCATCCAATCAAAGCCAGGCCAGCTTCCCGGCCGTGCGCCACACAGCCGGCGAAATCGTGTTCGAGAACAAGGCGCACGATTTTCCGCGTACCATCACCTATCGGTCGTCCGGGCCGGACACGCTTTACGCGGCGATCCAGGGGCCGATCAACGGTTCCGACCGCACCATTGAGTTCAACTACATTCGTTGTGAGGGCAAATGATCAAGCAGGTTTCCGTTCTCGCGCTTTGCCTGGCCGCGTCCGGTGCAGCGGCGCAAAGCGATTATGAAAAGTCGCGCGCCACCGAAGTCTACGCGCCTGTTCCCGCGGCGGTGAGCTTTACCGACGGCGTGCCATCGGACGCGATCGTTCTGTTCGACGGCAAGGGATTGGACAAGTGGGAGGCGGTCAAGGGCGGAGCGGCAGGCTGGACGGCCGTGGGCGACGCTGTCGAGGTCAAGGCGGGCGCGGGTGATATCCGCACCAAGGCCTCGTTCTGCGACGTCCAGCTGCACGTCGAATGGCAAACGCCGACGACCGTGACCGGCAAAGACGGCAAGCCGCTGGAAGGCCAGGCGCGCAACAACAGCGGTGTCTTCCTGCAAGAGCGCTACGAGATCCAGGTGCTCGATTCCTACAAGGCCGAGACCTACACCAATGGCCAGGCCGGATCGGTCTACAAGCAGTCCGTACCACTGGTAAACGCCACGAAGGCGCCTGGTGAATGGCAGGCCTACGACATTATCTACACGGCGCCGAAGTTCGACGGCAAGGTGTTGAAATCGCCGGGGTATGTGACTGTCCTGCACAATGGCGTCCTCATCCAGAACCATGTCGAGATCAAGGGGCCCACGGCCTGGATCGGCAAGCCGCCCTATGAGGCCCACGGGTGCGCTCCGATCAAACTCCAGGACCATGGCAATCCGGTGAAATTCCGCAACATCTGGGTGCGAGGGCTGTGAGCGCCGTCATCTATCACAATGGCGAATGCGGCACGTCGCGCAACGTTCTCAATGCAGTGCAGGCCGCGGGATACGCGCCGGTGGTCGTCGACTATCTTGTCGAAGGCTGGACGAGGGGGCAGCTTCTGGGGCTGTTCGCCGCCGCCGGCGTTACACCGCGTCAGGCACTGCGCGAAACCAAGTCACCTGCCGAAGATCTCGGCCTGCTGGACGTCGGCGTGACCGATGAAACCCTGCTGTCGGCCATGGTCGCCCATCCGATCCTGGTCAACCGGCCATTTGTCTGTACGCGCAAGGGCGTGCGCCTGTGCCGTCCGTCAGAAAAGGTTCTGGAGCTGATCGACGTTCCCGCGGGCGTCAGGCTGACAAAGGAAGACGGCAGCTTGATGGGCTGACGGTCGTTTAGCTGACCCGCCGTGTGTCGATCTGCAGGTCCTGGGTCTTCATCTTGACCATGGCCGGCAGGATGTCTTCGACGCGGTCGACGCTGACATAGGTGAACCGGAAGTTCGGCGGCGTGAACTGCGCCGTTAGCGTATGTTCGATCAGATCGAAAAACGGCTTCCAGAAGCCATTTATATTCAGGAAGACGATCGGCTTCTTGTGCAGGTCCAGGCGGCGCCAGGACAGGAGTTCGATGACTTCTTCCAGCGTACCGACACCGCCCGGCAGGACAACGAAGGCGTCCGATTCCTCGAACATCATCATCTTGCGTTCATGCATGGAGGTGACGACGCGGGTTTCGACCGTATCGTAGAGAATTTCCCGTGAACGCAGGAATTGCGGCATGATTCCCAGTACCTGGCCACCGGCATCGTGGGCCGCACGCGCCGTTTCGCCCATAAGGCCGACGCCGCCGCCGCCATAGACCAGACGCACGCCGGCGCCCGCCAGAACCTGTCCAAGGTCGGCGGCTGCCCGCTTGTAGATTTCATCGTTGCCGAAGGATGAGCCGCAATACACACACACAGACTTAATGTCGGACTTCGAAAGAGGCATTTTTACTTTGACCTGAAACACCGTTTTTGGGAGTTAAGTGTAAGCCCGTCGCGGACTTTCCGGAAGCAATATACTGCGCAACCCATGAAAAAGATGTCACTGCCCGTAAATCTGCTTCTGGTCCTGGCAGGCCTGGCCGTGGCCGGCTGCCAGCCAGACCCCCGGGAAGCACGTCAGGACTATTCCGAGGCCTTGAAAGAGCAAGGCTATGCGGCGGCGCCCGTTATCATGGCGGTGGCGCAAGGCGGCCCTGGCACATTGGTGATTACAGGGCAGGCCCAGCCGGACGGCCGCGTCCGTGTCCTTTATGGACAGCAGCGCGCCATCGGCGTTACCGCAGACGCCAACGGCAGGTTCAGCGCGGAACTGCCGGCCAGTCCCGAAGGCAGCGTGTTTGACCTCTCCACGGAAGACAATGGACGTCTCATACATGCCGAAGGGCGGCTGTTTGTTCCGCCAGGTCAACCGGCCAAGGCCGTACTCCTGCGGCCCGGCAGCGCAAGCCTGCCGATTACGCCCCAAGGGCTGGGGATCGCCGTCGTCGACTATGACTCCGCCGGGGCGTTGGGCATAACCGGGCGGGCGGGGCCCAAGGCCGCTTTGGACATATGGGTCGATGGCGAGATTCGCGCGCAACCCAATGCGCGGGAAGACGGACTGTTTACCGCCACGACGCAGATCGCACCGCCGTCCGAGGCCGCGAGGACAGTCAGTATCGCGACTGACGCCGCCAGCACGTCGTGGAAGCGAGAGATATCGGTTACAAAGCCCGTCGCGGGTGACCGCGTCACGCCCATACCGGAAGGCTGGCGGGTGGACTGGACCCTGCCGGCGGGCGGAACGCAGACGACTTTGGTTTTTTAGCGCTAAAACGCCAGCCGGGCTCGCGCGAACACGCGCAGCGGCCAGTCGGCCTTGCCTCGGCTTTCAGCCTCATTTTTTCGCGCTGTGCGCAGCGGCCAGTCGGCCTTGCCTCGGCTTTCAGCCTCATTTTTTCGCGCTGTG
>CBIHPL010000490.1:0-3137 GCA_966212005.1 uncultured Asticcacaulis sp. | reverse complement strand
ACTGCCACATTTGCCTTGCTTTCGGCAAATGAGCTACTGCTATCTGATAGAAAGCGAATTGTACGTCATATAGAAAAAGGAACATTCGACAGTCTCAAAATTGGCCCACTCTCACATCAATTTGCATGGGCACGCGCAGGATTCTACGATGATCTAAGAATGTCTGCGACCTACGCCGACAAAGAACCTAAAATACCTACAGATTTAGTTGAGACAATTAACGCGGAATTTGTAGCGGAATTGCACGCTGACTTTACAAAGGCTTTAAGCGCCTTTGAAAATGATGATGCAATGGGATTGGCCGCTCATATATATTCTAACGGATTAGGCAGGCTCTAAAAAATCCTAGACTACGTCGAACTTGGTCTTATCCAGCACTGCCAGGACCGGCGCCAGTTCGCGGCCGCGCTTAAGCACCATGCCCGACTGATTATAGACAGCAAAGGCGCCCTGCTTGCGCGCCAGGCCTGGGCGTTTTTCGATGCGATAGAGCGGCGCTTCGGAAGTGCGGCGGAAGATGCAGAAGGCGACCGCCTCATTGCCGCTGTCAATGGAGTAATCGCGCCAGTCGCCCGAAGCGACTTTTCGTCCATACAGTCTGAGGATCAGTTCCAGTTCCTTGCGCTCGAAAAAGACCGGCCCTTTGGTCGGCTGCGAATTCTGGTAGGCGCCACTGAAATCCTGAACGCTCATAGAGTTGGGCATCCCCAAGCAGACATGGAACTGAAGCAAAGTAGGCCTCAAATACCGCCGTCGTGCAAGTCACTTTCCCTTATGCGGATGAACACAATCTTTATCGGAGCGTTATCTTATCACCCCAATATGACCTTATTTCCGCCCTTTCGCCGCCGTTTCGGGCCACCATTATCTCAGGTGTCGGCCAAGGCGCTTTGCTCTGGTTCCTCCCCTGAACAGCCCCCCCAGCCCCCGGGGATCAGGTAGAGTGGCTTGGCCGGCGATGTTTCCTCCCTATTTTTAAGACCCTCCCCCGCCCTTGCCAGTATCGCAAGGGCTTCTTTTTGGTTCAAGCGTTGGCGGCCCAAAGCCCGACCGGCGAACGGCGCATCGGCACGAAGTACGACAAGGCTTCGACGCGCGCGATCCACGCATTGACGTGGCCATAGGCCGACAGATCGATGCCGCCTTCGGGTGCGTGGGCGATGTAGGTATAGCAGGCAAAGTCGGCGATGGTTTCGGAAGCGCCTACCAGCCAGTCCTGATCGGCCAGGTGCGACTCCATGACTTTCAGCAGATCGTGCGCCAAACCTTGCGGCACTGTGATGTCGCCGGGCGCCTTGAAGACGTTCATGCGCCGGGCGGTTGCCGCGCCATAGTTGATCGGACCGGCGGCCTTGCCGAGCCAGGCGGTAATCTGGGCAGCAGAAGCCGGATCGCGCGGCAGGAAGAGGCCTTCGTCGTCGTACTTCAGGCAGAGATAGACGAGAATGGCGCCGGAATCCCAGATGACCGTGCCGTCGTCATCGATCACCGGCACCTGACCGAAGGGATTGAGCGTCATGAACTCGCTGGTCTTTTGCGCCTTGTTGGCCAGGTCGACGTCGATCCGTTCGAACGGCAGGTCGAGGGCGCGCAGCAGCAGTTCGACACGGTGGGCATGGCCCGACACCGGGAAGCTGTAGAAGACGATCGGCATTTCAGGTCTGGTCATATGGGCTCCTAACGTCAGGCTTTAGCCGATGTGGTTATCACGAATATCGGCTGACGTGATAGCCTCATGTCGTGCACGAAAGAGGCAGCTATGGGCGTTTCCTACACGAAGAATGTTGCGGGCGATTTTTACGTAGAAGACGGGTGTTGCATCACCTGTGGCGTGCCGACTGGCATCGCCCCAGACATTTTCGAATACGACGAAGACCATTGTTACGTCAAAAAACAACCGACCACGCCTGATGAACTGGAGCGCACGCTTGAAGTCATGAACAACCAGGAAGTGGACTGTATTCACTACAAGGGCACCGACCGCGAAATTGTCCGCCGACTGGTGGAAAGTGGCGAAGGGCACAATTGCGATAGCCGCCTCACGGAATTTTTCCAGGAAAGATTACGCAATGTTGCCCGCGTTAGCTTTCCGGCTGAGTCTCCGGGAGCATTCCTCGAAGCAATGATATCAAGGCCTAAGCACGAAAAACGTTATGATGGCACGTTGTCTTATAGCTTTACACCTGCCCGCATTAAGCCAGATTTCGCAACAATTGGCGTAAGTTGGTACAAAGACAAGTTTCACACCCTCGAGATTACACAGCAACCGGATGATGCTTTTGTTCTGCGACTTACCGCATCTGTCAGAATCTCCGGTCACGGCTTTTCACGCCTGATACATAACTGGCTTCTGCAACTGCATGACGCTTCTGATATTACATGGATGACCGAAGACGAGTTTCGAACAGGCAGCGGACAGCCGGCGCCTTTTTAACGCGTCAGAAACAGGAAGGTACGCACACCGGCATCGACAAGGACAAACAGGCCCGGCCCGAGCAAAGCCATGCTGATATAGCGCCACGCCGTGCCCTTGCGCACCAGATACGCGCCGCAGCCTATCGCGACGACGGCCGCGATAGTGGCGGCATAGGACAGGGTGCGGTTCGCCGACAGGTCCGCGCCCGTGGCGAGATTGCACACCACCGCAAAGAAGGTGGCAATACCGCCGGCAATGGCTACGATCTGCGGATGTGTCATCTTGGCTCCGTGTATCGGGTGCAGGGGACAAGTCCCCTGCATAAAAAGAAAGGCTCCCGGCCTTTAGAGTCGGGAGCCTTTCTTTTTCTATGTCTTGGAACTTACTCGGCAGCCTCGGCGACATCGCTGCCGCGTGCCAGGTTGCGCAGGACGTACGGCATGACGCCGCCGTTCTTGTAGTATTCCAGCTCGGTTGGCGTATCGATGCGGCAGCGGACCGGGAAGCGGGCCACCTTGCCGTCCGAGGCGCGGAACAGCTCGACGATCAGGTCTTGACGGGGGCTGACGTTTTCCAGACCACGGATGGTGACGATTTCCTCACCGGTCAGACCAAGCTTGGCCCAGCCTTCGACCTTGAACTGCAGCGGCAGGACGCCCATGCCGACGCGGTTGGAGCGGTGGATGCGCTCGAACGACTCGGCGATGACGGCCCGGACGCC
>CBIHPL010000489.1:0-3152 GCA_966212005.1 uncultured Asticcacaulis sp. | reverse complement strand
CTTGCGCGAGCGTGTGGAAACGCGTTCACAGCAACTGATCAGCGAGGCGACCGGCGCACCGTTCACCCCTTCGGTGCGGGTGGACTGATGTTTATGGTTTCAGCGCCACGGTGACTTCGATTTCTATCAGCAGGTCCGGATTGAACAGGCGCTCGACCTGTACCCAGGTAGAGGCTGGATACTGACCATCCTTATAGAAGGACTTGCGAACCGGAATGGCCGCCTTCACCCCTTCGATATCGCGGGTATAGAGGGTTTCGCTGACGATGGCCGCGCTGTCCAGTCCGCGGCTTTTCAATATTCTGTCGATCTCGCCATAAATGGCGGTCATCTGCTCGGAAACCGTCGCACCCCCGCCGGTAATGCCGGAGAGATAAAGCGTATCGCCGTGGCGGACGACCTGGGCATAGCCAATCTCCTTTTCCCACGGATGGACGTAGTCGCGCTCAATCCCGGCGACTGCGGGACCGGTAAGCAATAACGACAACGCCACACCCAGCCCCACTCTCTTCATCGTCCTACTCCGCGGCGGCCGGTTTGATCGTTACGCTCTCGCCGCAACCGCAGGCATCGGTCTCGTTCGGGTTCTGGAAGACGAACTTCGACGCCAGTTGCGTCGTCTCATAGTCGATGACGGTACCTACCAGATACAGCACAGCTTTCGGCTCGATCAGGATGGTGACGCCCTTGTCGGTGACGACCTCGTCGATCGGCCCGACCTCCTCGGCGTAGCTCAGCACATATTCCTGGCCGGCACAGCCGCCTTGCTTGACACCGACGCGCAGGCCCACATAGGGCTTATCGGCGCGCGCCATGATGGCCTTGACCTGTTCCGCCGCCGCCTCGGTCAGCGAGACCACGGCAGGACGCGGACGGCGGGGGCGCGGAGTGATGGAGGGCTGAATGTCCATGATCAGAACATGTTCAGTTGCAGCTTGGCTTCGTCAGACATCTTGGACGAATCCCACGGCGGATCGAAAACCAGGTTGACGTCGCAGGATTTGACGCCATCGACCTTCATGACCGCCTCCTGGACCCATCCCGGCATCTCGCCGGCGACCGGACAGCCCGGCGCGGTCAGGGTCATGTCGACCACGACTTCACGGTCATCCGAAACGTCGACGCGATAGATCAGGCCCAATTCATAGATATCGACCGGGATTTCCGGATCGAACACCGATTTAAATGCGGTGATCAGTTCATCCGTCAGCCGATCGAGCTCGGACTGCTCCAGGGCGGACGGAGCATTCGCGCCCATCTCGTCCAGGCTGAACAGGCTGTGTGTTGCGGTATCGGGCGTGGTCTGGGCTTCGCTCATATCATCACTCATGCGAAGAACGACTGGGCCTTGGCGACGGCCTCGGCCAAAACGTCGATCTCTTCTTCGGTATTATATAGGGCGATGGACGCCCGCACGGTAGAGGTGACACCCAACCGCGTCATCAGCGGTTCGGCGCAGTGGGTCCCGGCGCGCACCGCCACATTATAGCGGTCGAGGATCTGCGCCACGTCGTGGGCGTGGGCCTGGCCCAAGGAGAAGGTCAGGATCGAGCCCTTGCCTTCGGCGGTGCCGTGGACCCTAAGGCTGTTGATCTGGGTCAGCCGGTCATAGGCGCGCTGATAGAGGGCGTGCTCGTGGGCGACGACCTCGGCGCGGTCGAACTGTGACAGCCAGTCGATGGCGGCCTTGAGCCCGATGACTTCGAGAATGGCCGGCGTGCCCGCTTCGAAGCGATGCGGGGGCTCATTCCAGGTGATCTTTTCCTTGGTAACGCGCGCGATCATTTCGCCACCGCCCTGGTAAGGCGGCATGGCGGCCAGCAACTCGGCCTTGCCGTAGAGGACGCCGAGACCGGTCGGGCCATAGAGCTTGTGCGCCGAAAAGACGTAGAAGTCGGCGTCGAGCGCCTTCACATCGACATCGAGGTGGACGATGCCTTGCGCGCCATCGATGACCGCGACGGCGCCGACTGCATGGGCCTTGGCAATGATGTCCTTGATCGGATTGATCGTGCCCAGTACGTTCGACATGTGCGTGACGGCGACTAATCTGACGCGATCGGTCAGCATCGAGTCAAATGCCGCCATGTCGAGCGAACCATCATCAAGGATCGGCACGTACTTGAGCTCAACGCCCTTGCGTTCCGCCAGCATGTACCACGGCACGATGTTGGCGTGGTGCTCCATCTCGGTCGTCAGCACGACGTCGCCGGGCTTCAGGCTGTCGCCGAAGCTGTTGGCGATCAGGTTCATGGCCTCGGTCGCTGACTTGGTGAAGACGATTTCGTTGATATCGGCCTTGATGAAGCGCGCGACAGTCTCGCGGCCGGCCTCATAGGCGTCGGTCGTCTCATTGGCCAGGCGGTGCAGCCCCCGATGCACATTGGCATAGGAGTGGCGCATGGCGTGGCTCATAGCGTCGATGACGGCATTGGGCTTTTGCGCCGACGCGCCGCTGTCGAGATAGATCAACGATAAACCGTTGATCCGGCGGCTCAGGATCGGGAAGTCTTCACGGGCGCGGGCGACGTCAAAGGGCATGATAAGACCCCGCTTCGCGTTCCAGGAATTCCAGCACCTTGGCGCGCAAGGCTTCGTCTTCGATCGCTTCGGCGACCGGCATGACAAAGGCGTGGGTCAAAAGCGCACGCGCCGTGGCTTCATCCATACCGCGCGACTGGCAGAAGAACAGTGCCTGTTCATCAAGCGCACCGATGGTGTTGCCGTGGGCGCACTGCACGTCGTCGGCGTAGATTTCGAGCTCGGGCTTGGCGCGGACGTGGGCACCATCGTTGAGGATCAATGCTTGATGGCGCATGCGCGCGTCGGTGCCGTCGGCGCCGCGCTCGACATAGATGCGCCCCTGGAAGACGCCAGTCGCCTGATCCTTGACCAGGCCCTTGATCATCTGCGCGGTAACGCCATTGACCTCGGCATGGTTGACGCGCGTGGTCAGGTCGAAGTGGCGCTTGTCCTTCAGCAGGTAGGCGCCATTCATCTCGACTTCGGCGCCATGGCCGGCGTGGGTGACGTGGGTTTCGAAGCGCTGGAACTTGGCGCCGGTCGAAAAGACGTACTGCTTGAAGACACTGCCGGGCGCCGTCTCGACGGCTGAGCGCCGAATCGAGACGGCGTTTTCGGGCTCATCAAGG
>CBIHPL010000488.1:0-3153 GCA_966212005.1 uncultured Asticcacaulis sp. | reverse complement strand
GTATTCGCGAACCGAGGTCTGCGACACACCCATCGCCTTGCCGATCAACAGAGCTGCATATCCCTTAAATTCGATATATAGATCTTCCTTTAGCTCCCCGTGTTCATGCTATTGTATATGGCTGATGGCGCCATCCGGGTCGAGCGCGACGTCACCGATCGTGCCGCTCAGGTGGCGGACACCCAGCTCGACGCCACGTTGTTCCAGCAGGCGGGCGAATTTTACCGCGTCGAAGTGGTAGGCGAAGTTGAGGGGGCCTTCGAAATTGCCCTCATAGGGACGCTTGGGCGCCCTGTCGGCATCGGCGACACGCGGCTGGAACGTGACCGCCTCGGCGAACGGGGCGCGTGCCGCCTTGTCCTGCAGCAGCCAGTAGGGCAGGAGGCCGGCGCCTTCGACCCAGTAAGGGGCATCGAACGGATGCAGATAGTGGCTATGCTGATCGCCGTGGGGCGTGTGCAGCCAGTCGACGAACTTGATGCCCTGCTTATAGGTCGCCGTCGTTTCGCGCAGGAAGGTCGCTTCGTCGATGCCCAGCGTCTGAAGCGTGGTGCGGATGGTCGGAAACGTGCCTTCGCCGACGCCGATGACCCCGATTTCCGGACTTTCGATCAGGGTAATGGACGGCGTCTGGCCGGGGGCGCTGCCTAAGACCTTGGCCAGATAGCACGCCGTCAACCATCCGGCGGTTCCTCCGCCGGCGATCAGGATGCTGCGTGGCGATGTCATGAAACGCTCTTTCCTTTTCTTTTTCAGGAACAGCTAACATGACGAGACCGGGCGGGACAAGCAGGACGCGCCCTTATTGTTGCGAAGTGCGCATGAAGGCTATGGCTTTGTATAGACCCGCACGTAATCGACCTTGAACTGCCACGGCAGGGAGGCATCGTCTATGCCGCCGACCCCGCCGAAGTCGCCGCCGACCGCCAGGTTGAGAAGCAGGAACTGCGGATGGATGAAGGGCCAGGCCTTGTAGTCGCCCGAGCCGTCATTGCGGAAGCTGAAATAGTTGCGGCCGTCGATACCCATGGTGATGCGGTCGGCGGTCCAGGTCATCTCATAGACGTGCCAGGCGTTGCAGGCGTCGGGGACGTCGGTCAGCACGCTCTTTTGCGTATTGATCGAATGGTAGTAGGCACGGGTGTGGACGCTCTGGTAGATCTTGCCGGCGTTCCAGCCGACATATTCCATGATGTCGATCTCGCCGTCGTCCGGCCAGCTATTATATGGCGCGGACGGCAGTTGCCAGATGGCCGGCCACGAGCCTTTGGGACAGGTGACGAAGGCGCGGCTTTCCACGTGGCCGTACTGATAGCTCATCTTGGACAGCAGGCGGGCCGACGTATAGGCTTGCCCGCCCCAGTCGGCGTTGGCGCTGAGCGCCTCCTTGCGTGCCTCTATAATCAGGTTGCCGCCCTGGACACGGGCGTTTTCCGCGCGGTTGGCCGAATAATACTGCTTTTCGTTGTTGTACCAGCCATCCTTGTTGCGGGCGGTGTCATAGCTCCACTTGGCCGGATCGGGCAGGCCGTCGGTGTTGAACTCGTCCGACCAGTAGAGCGTATAGCCGGCGGGCACGCCGCCAGGCTCGTTGATCTGGGTGGGCCCGGGACCCGCGCCGGCCGAAGACGAGGAGCTGCTGCTGGCGCCGCCGCCTGTGCCCTGGGCCGATCCTCCGCCGCAGGCCGCCAGCGCGGCGAAGCTGAAAACAACGGCAAGGGCGGTTCGCAGGCGGTAAGCGGTGGTCATGGCGCATCCTCGTTTTCGTTTGACGGGAGTAATGACATCGATGACATTTTGCCGCAACGTCTTTTTCCCATCCTGTGAGACGCAACGCCACGAATACCGGCCATCTTGTCAAATCACGCGCGTGGGTTCACTCCTTCGTCATGAAGTTGAAAGGCGCAGGACGGATACTCTTCTGGCCGGGCGGCAGCCTGTGGATCGGACGCGCTGAGGGCGGTTCCGAACGGCACGCCCATCACGCCATCCAGATTGCGTTCGGCATCGACAAGCCGATCCGCCTGAGGACGCACGATGGCGCATGGACCGACTATGTCGGCGCGATCATCGGGCCGGATGTGGCGCATGAATATCTGGCGCCCGGCAGCCTGGTGGCGAACCTGTTCCTTGAGCCGGAATCAAAACCGGGGCGGCGGCTGCTGGAGCGTTTCGGGCATACCGCCGTTTCAGCGCTTGATGCAGACTATGCGCGGTCGCTGATCGCCGACCTGGTCCGCCGCTTCGGCGAAGACGCCGATGACGAAACGCTGACTCAGGAGACCGTCAGCATATTCGGCCGTCTGGCGGGCATGGTCCCTCCGGATCGGCCGGCCGACGCCCGGGTCCTGCGCATCATCGACTGGATCCATGCCCACATCGACGAACCCCTGTCCCTGAAAGCCGCGGCGGATCTTGTCCATCTGAGCGAAGGCCGGCTGCGCCACCTGTTCGTCGCCGAAACAGGCGTGGCGTTTCGGCCCTTTATCCTGTGGGCGCGGGTCAAGCGCGCGGTCGAGCTGGGCTTTGGCGGTGCATCGTGGACGGATGCCGCCATGGGCGCCAACTTTGCCGACCAGGCGCATCTGACACGGACGTGCCGCCGGATGTTCGGGCTGGTGCCGTCGGCCCTGTCGCCGCGCCCGGCGTCACGGCTCGAAAGTTAGCCCTTTCGTTCAATTGTTCCTCCGCCGGACAGGCTAATTGGCTCACACCCCGCGCTTTCGGGGACATCAACCAATGAATGGAGACAAAGATGACGACGCAAACGAACCGGAACTGTACCTGTGGTGCACAATGCCAGTGCGGTCCCAACTGCCGGTGCGGCGCGAATTGCGGCTGTGGCGCCGCCGGCGTTCAGGCCGCGGCCTGCCAGGACAGCTGCGCCTGCGGTGGTGACTGCGGCTGCGCCGGTTGCAACTGCCGCGCAGCCTGACGGGAAACAGCGGCCATGCTTCAAGGTGTGGCCGCTCGCTCGCCTGATATTGTTCCGGTTAGAAAAAGGCGATGACGACCGCAAAGGTGATCGCCAGCAGGCCGATCGAGAGAATGCGGTAGTTCTGATACCATTTTACCGTCCTGAGGTGGGCGGTTTCCGCATGCCAGATTTCCTTCGAGAACATCAACGGCGCGACCCGGCCGGGGTCGGGCGCT
>CBIHPL010000487.1:0-3161 GCA_966212005.1 uncultured Asticcacaulis sp. | reverse complement strand
CGCGCGGACAACCTGACCATTGATCTCACGCACCGACATGTTCATTTCCTCGGTGGCGGCGGCGGCCGTCTGGACGTTATAGGCGGCTTCGGACGACGCGCCCGATACAGCCTGGGTCTGGCGGGCGGTTTCCTCGGCCGTCGCGGCCAGGCGCTGGGCGGCTTCGGACACGTCGCCGGAGGAGTTGGAAATGGCCTGGGCCAAGGCGCCCATCTTGGCCTGGAACTGGTCGGCGATCGCCTGACGCTCGGCTCTCAGCTTCGCGGCATTGGCCTTTTCAGCATCTTCGGCACTGCGGCGCACGGTTTCCGCCTCAGCCAGGCTGGTGCGAAAGGTTTCGGTCGAGCGCGCGATATCGCCGACTTCGTCACGCGACGTCATAGCCGGCACCTTGACGCCATAGTCTCCACCGGCCAGCTTCATCATCACATCCGACAGCTGGCGCAGCAGGGTAATCGACCGGATATTCCACCAGGCGAAAATCGCACCAATCAACAGGGCGATGGTGCAGGTCATGGCCATGAACAGGCCGAAGCTGTCGGAGACCTTCTTGACCTCGGCGCCGATCGTCTTGTTGGCGTTTTCCTGATAATCGATGAATTTGTTGATGACACGCAGCCATTCGACAAAGGCGGGACGCGCCTCGTCCATCAGCACGCGGTGCGCCTGAGGCGCCTGACCCGAAGACTGTAATTCGATCACCTGACCGATCAGGGGCAGTGTTTTCTTTTCAACAGCCTTGATCTCCGCCAGGATCGCCCGCTCTTCGTCAGTGACCTTCTTGTCGGCCATCAGCGCGTCGAGCGGGCCCGCCGATTTCGCGTAGAATTCCGCAAGGCGTTCAATATCCGCGACATCCTTGGCCACGCCTTCAGGCGTATCGGCAAGAGTCACGTCGCGAACCGAGATGGCGCGGTCGTGCACGCTGCCACGAAAGTTGATGGCGTAGCGCTGCTTGACGCTGTTGAACTCGTTGACGATCTTCAGGCTGGAACTGATCTTGTTCACCTGAATGACGCTGATCGCCGTTACGGCGACCAGCATGAGCAGGACGATACCGAAACCGGTGATAAGCCGGTTGCGCAGGCTGCTTCTAACGAATGACAAGGCTGGCGTCTCCTGAAAGCCGCCCGCCGTCCACGGGCCTGCGCCTTCTGGAAACATCCATAAGGGCGCCAAGCCTAACGCGCCGTTAATGCAATCGTTTTCGCATACAATTATAACGTGTCGAGTGCACAAGTGCACTTAGCCTTCAACCGCGATGTCAGTCAAAACCGCGATACACTTTCTGGCGTATCGCTTGTTATTGTTACGCGCCGATCTTGTCGAGACCGTAAGCCGCATGCAGGGCGCGGACAGCCAGTTCTGTATAGGCTTCGTCTATCAGCACGCTGATCTTGATTTCCGAAGTCGAGATGACCTGGATATTGATGCCCTTTTCCGACAGGGCGCGGAACATGGTCTCGGCCACGCCGGTATGCGAACGCATGCCGACGCCGACGATCGATACCTTGGCGACGTTCTCGTCGACCTTAAGCGTATCGAAACCGATCTCTTCCCTGGCGGCTTCCATAAGCTCGGCCGCGGCCTTGGCGTCGCGGCGGCCGACGGTGAAGAGCTGGTTGGCGTATTCGCCCGAGCGCTTTTCCGACTGGACGATCATGTCGACATTGATGTTGGCGGCTGCCAGCTTGCCGAAGATGGCGGCGGAGACGCCGACCTTGTTGGGCACGCCCAAAAGGGTGATCTTGGCTTCATCACGGCTGAAGGCCACGCCGGAAATGATATGCTTTTCCACGATTTCTTCCTCGTCGCACACGATGGTGCCTTGATCTACGGTTTCGCCGGGTTCGACGAAGCTGGACAGGACGCGCACCGGCATGCGCTGGCCCATGGCCAGTTCGACCGAGCGGGTCTGGAGCACCTTGGCGCCCAGCGACGCCATTTCCAGCATTTCTTCGAATGATATCTTCTTGAGGCGGCGGGCCTTCGACTCGATGCGCGGGTCGGTCGTGTAGACGCCGTCGACATCGGTATAGATGTCACAGCGGATCGCCTTGACCGCCGCCGCCACGGCGACCGCTGAAGTGTCCGAACCGCCACGGCCCAGCGTGGTGATGCGGCCCGACTCGGTCACGCCCTGGAAGCCGGGAACGACGACGATCTGGCCGGCGTCGAGCGCCGTTTCCAGCTTGGCCGGCGGGATGTCGAGGATGCGCGCCTTGCCGTGCACGTCGGAGGTGATGATCGGCACCTGCCAGCCCATCATGGTGACGGCGTCATAGCCCATATTGCGCAGGGTCATGGACAGGAGACCAGCGGTCACCTGCTCGCCCGAGGCCACGACGACATCGTATTCGTCATCGCCTTCCATGCCCTTACCGGTCGCCTTGCCGGCGCCGTCCGTCCAGGCGACCAGTTCGTTCGTCTTGCCCGACATGGCGGACACGACGACGGCGACCTTATGGCCGGCATCATACTCGGCGGCGACGAGCCTTGCGGCCCTGCGGATGCGTTCGAGATCGGCCATGGAGGTGCCGCCGAACTTCATCACCAAACGGGACATGAAGACAAAATCCTTGTTGCTGGTCATTGACCCATGACTTTAAAGCGGCGCATATCTAGCCCCCAATGTTCGCTACCGCAAGAAACAAAACGGCGGCGGCTGAAGAGAAATAGGCGACCGAAATGCCTGAAAACCTAAACAATTCCGTTGCGTCCGATACCAGAACTTCCGATGCGGGAAGCGCAGAGGGCTTCAGTATCGATCAGGGCGAAGTTTCGCGCTTTTCGGCGTTGGCTGCCAAATGGTGGGACGTGAAGGGCGAGTTCGCACCGCTGCACAAGTTCAATCCGACGCGCGTCGGCTTTGTGCGTGAGACCTGTCTCAATCATTACAGTCTCGATGCTCGCGAACGCGCGCCCTTCAAAGGTTTGCGCCTGCTCGACGTCGGCTGCGGTGGCGGCCTGCTCAGCGAGCCCATGTGCCGCATGGGGTTTCAGGTGACGGGCCTCGACGCCTCGGAAAAGAATATCGGCACGGCCAGCGCCCATGCGTCTGAGGGTGGGCTCGACATCCGCTACCTCAACCAGACGGTCGAACAGCTGGCGGCCGCCGGCGAGGTGCTTTACGACGTCGTTCTGTGCATGGAGGTGATAGA
>CBIHPL010000486.1:0-3172 GCA_966212005.1 uncultured Asticcacaulis sp. | reverse complement strand
CATCTTCATCCTGTTCCCCGATCCGTGGCACAAGGCGCGTCACAATAAGCGCCGGCTGATCCAGCCCGAAACCATCGCCGCCTTTGCCAGGCTGCTGAAGGACGACGGGAAGCTGCGTTTTGCGACGGACTGGGCCGGTTACGCCGACTGGACGCTGGAACGGTTTCTCGCCAGCCCGGACTTCCTGTGGCCCGCCCAAAGCCAGGCCGACTGGAACACAGCACCTGAAGATCATTTGACGACGCGTTATGAGACCAAGGGGCTTGGCGACTGCCAGCCGGTATTCCTGGATTTTGTGCGCCGCCCGCGCCGACAGCGGCAAACCTGAACCTCTAGCCAAGCCCCGCAAATTAAGACATGTTAACCATGGCTTACCGGGGGAGCGTGTAAATGGAACGCCTGCACAAGGTTTCGGCGGGATTCATCTTTGCCTTTATATGTCTGCATTTCGCCAACCATCTGGTGGGTTTGCAAGGGCAGGGCGCGCATCAGCAGTTCCTCGAAGCCGCCCGTCTGGTCTACCGCCACCCTATCGTCGAGCTGGTGCTGTTGATGGCTTTCGTCATCCAGATCATAACCGGCATCGCCCTGGCGCGGAAAATCTGGGCGGAGAAAAAAGATTTCATCCACCAGCTTCAGGCGGCATCCGGCGCCTATATGGCCTTCTTCATCGTCTTCCATGTCGCCGGCGTCTTCATGGGCCGGCTGGTGTTCAGTCTAGACACCAATTTCGACTTTGCCGCTGTGACGCTGACCAGGCCGTGGATATATTTCTTCCTGCCCTACTACGGTCTGGCGATCATGGCGATCTTCACCCACATCGGCTGCATCTGCTATGACATCTTCAAAAAGACCAACAAACGCCTGGGCGGCGCCTGCCTGGTCGTGGTGGCGGGGGCCGGCGTCTATGTCACCTACCTGATCCTGATGATGTACTCCGGTCAGCTCTATCCGATAACGATCGCTGAGCCTTATGTCGAAGCCTTCGGTGGTGAGCCGGCCTACGATCTGGCACCCGAGGAGCCCCGGCTGGCGCCGGACGCGGCGGCTGAGCCGGAAGACGGCGGAGACGCATCTCAGAATTGACTTGGCATTTGACGGCGAGACGCCTATATAGGCTCCACATCGTCCGATTGCCGAAAGGCTTCGGCGGCGGCCCGGGAGGGACCGCCGCTTTTTTGTTACCTGAAGAACCCCGTGCGCGCCAAGACCACTGAAGACCGCAAGCTGATCGAGATTTTCGACCCTATCGCCGAAACGCTGGGGCTGAATATCGTGCGCATTCGCCTGATGGGCTCAAACAAACCGGGTGGCGCGCGCCGTCTTCAGATCATGGCCGAGCGCAAGTCGGACGGCGATATCAATGTCAATGAATGCGCCCGTCTGTCGCGCGCCATCTCGGCCTATATCGACGAGAGCGATCCGATTTCCGGCGAATACATCCTCGAAGTTTCGTCGCCCGGCATCGACCGGCCGCTGACGCGCCTTGAGGATTTCGAGACCTATGAGGGCTATGAGGCCCGCCTCGAACTCGACCGCCTGGCCGAAGGCCGCAAGCGCTTCCGCGGCGTGCTGGCGGGGATCGAAGACGACCATGTCGCCATCAATCTGGAAGGCGATGAAGACACCGCGATGATCCCGTTTGCCTGGATCATCGATGCGAAACTGGTTCTCACCGATGAGCTGATGAAGAAGGGCGCCGAAAAGCGCGCGGCTCAGGGCGATCAGGAAGATGAGGACGAAGAGGATTTCGGCGACGACGATTTCGAAGACGATGAGGACTTCGACGATGACGACGCTGCAAACGACGACGAAGAGGAAGAGGACACCCACCGATGAGCTTCACCGGGATTAGCGCCAACCGCCAGGAACTGCTGCAGATCGCAGAGGCCGTCGCGCGCGAAAAGTCGATCGACAAGACTGTGGTCATCGCTTCCATCGAAGAAGCGATTCAGAAGGCCGCGCGCAACCGTTACGGCGCCGACCACGACATCCGCGTCCATATCGACGCCCGTTCGGGTGAAATGACGATCACGCGTCACGTCACCGTCGTGAACGACGAAGAGGTCGAAAACGAATACGCCCAGCGTTCGCTGTCCGAGTCGCTGCGCAGCGACAAGGAAGCCTTTGTCGGCAAGGAGTATGTCGAAACCCTGCCGCCGTTCGAACTGGGCCGCGTCCAGACCCAGATGGCCCGCCAGGTCGTGACCCACAAGGTGCGCGAAGCTGAGCGCGAGCGCCAGTACGACGAGTTCAAGGATCGCGTCGGCGAAATCGTCAACGGTACGGTGCGCCGTGTCGAGTACGGCAACGTCATCGTCGACCTCGGCCGTGGCGAAGGCATCATGCGCCGTGACCAGTCGATCCCGCGCGAAGCCTTCCAGGTCAATGACCGCATCCGCGCCTATATCTACGACGTCCGCCGCGAGACCAAGGGGCCGCAGATCATGCTGAGCCGCGCGCACGGCGGCTTCATGGCGAAGCTGTTCGCGCAGGAAGTGCCGGAAATCTATGACGGCGTCATCGAAATCAAGTCGGTCGCCCGCGACCCGGGTTCGCGCGCCAAGATGGCCGTCCTGTCCAACGACAGCTCGATCGACCCGGTCGGCGCCTGCGTCGGTATGCGCGGTTCGCGCGTCCAGGCGGTCGTTGCTGAAATGCAGGGCGAAAAGATCGACATCATCCAGTGGTCGCCCGATGAAGCCACCTTCATCGTCAACGCCCTGGCGCCGGCCGAAGTGTCGAAGGTCGTGCTCGACGAAGAAGAAGACCGCGTCGAAGTCGTGGTGCCGGACGAACAGCTGTCGCTGGCCATCGGCCGCCGCGGCCAGAATGTTCGCCTTGCGTCGCAGCTGACCGGTTGGCAGGTCGACATCATCACCGAAGCCCAGGACTCCGAGCGCCGCCAGAAGGAATTCGCCGAGCGCACCGCCCTGTTCCAGGAAGCGCTCGACGTCGACGAGGTCATCGCCCAGCTGCTGGTCACCGAAGGCTTCGCCACCGTCGAGGACGTCGCCTATGTCGACGCCTACGAGGTCGCCGAGATCGAAGGCTTCGGCGAGGAGACCGCCGAGGAGATTCAGGCCCGCGCCCGCGACTGGCTGGACCGCCAGGCGGCCGAGCTGGACGCCAAGCGCAAGGAGCTGGGCGTCGAGGACGGCGTGCTCGAAGT
>CBIHPL010000485.1:0-3201 GCA_966212005.1 uncultured Asticcacaulis sp. | reverse complement strand
TGGCCGAAGCGCGTCAGATGCGCGAACTTCTGTTCGAAGACCACTACTTCATCCTCGAACATTTCCTGGGCGCTGCCTAGGATCAACACCTGATGTCCAAGGGGATAGACCCCGAACGGACAAACCGACACGAAGGAGCTTCTGTCATGACCATCAATCCGATCCTCAATACCGACAGCTACAAGGCCAGCCACTTCCGCCAATACCCTGCCGGTACGACCAATGTCTTTTCCTATGTCGAAGCGCGCGGCGGCGCCTATGAGCGCGCCCTGTTCTTCGGACTTCAGGCCATACTCAAGGCCGAGTTCAATACCCCCGTCACCCGCGCCGATATCGATGAGGCCGAGGCGCTTCTGGTGCCGCATGGCCTGCCCTTTCACCGCGCCGGCTGGGAACTGCTGATCGATCGGCACGGCGGCCACCTGCCGCTGGAAATCCGCGCGCAAGCCGAAGGCACGATCGCGCCGGTGCGCCTGCCGATGATGACGGTCGTCAACACCGATCCGGACTTCTTCTGGCTGACCAGCTATGTCGAAACGGCACTGCTGCGCGTCTGGTACCCGATTACGGTGGCGACCATTTCGAACGGCGTCCGCCGGCTGATCCGCAAGCATCTGGTCGCGACGTCGGACGCACCCGACGCCGAACTGCCGTTCAAGCTGCACGACTTCGGCGCGCGCGGCGTGTCTTCGCACCAGTCGGCGGGCCTGGGCGGCCTGGCGCACCTGACCAACTTCCAGGGCACCGATACGCTGGCGGCTATTCTCGCGGCGCGGCGCTTCTACAATGAACCGATGGCCGGATTTTCGATCCCGGCCGCGGAGCATTCGACCATCACCAGCTGGGAGCGCCCCAACGAGGCCGGTGCCTATGCCAATATGGTCAGCCAGTTCGGCAAGCCGGGCGGCATCTTTGCCGTCGTATCGGACAGCTACGACCTGTACAACGCCGTCGAGCACATCTGGGGCGAAACCCTGCGCCAGCAAGTGGTCGACAGCGGCGCGACCCTGGTCGTCCGTCCCGACAGCGGCGATCCGGTCGAGGTGGTGTCCAGGACGGTCAACCTGCTGGCGGACACGTTCGGCACGACGACCAACGGCAAGGGCTACCGCGTGCTCAACACCGTCCGCGTCATCCAGGGCGACGGCGTCAATCCGGTCAGCATCGAGGCCATCCTCAACCGCCTGACGGCGGAAGGCTTCAGCGCGTCGAACATCGCCTTCGGCATGGGCGGCGCCCTGCTGCAGAAGTGCGACCGCGACACGATGCAGTTCGCCTACAAGGCTTCGGCCGCCAAGGTCGGTGGCGCATGGCGCGATGTCTACAAAGACCCGGTCACCGATACCGGCAAGCGTTCCAAGCGTGGGCTGCTGGGGCTTGGCAACGACAACGGCGCATTCCGCACCGTGGCGGTCCGGGACGCAGACTTCCAGCCGGTCGAAGGCGGCGTCAATGGGCTGGAGCCCGTCTGGCGCAACGGCGAACTGCTGCGTGACGAACCGCTCAGCGTTGTCCGCGCGCGGGTGGCGTCCTTCGACGCATAAAGCCTTGTCGGCGGTCACGAAAAATGGCCGCCGATATTCCTTCATGCGGCTGAATTCCATATAGCCATGTTATGCGTTCTTTGCTAGCGTCCCTCCAAATCGGCAGGGGGACGAAAAATGTCCAGACGGCGCAGTGACGACACCCGCGTATCCGGCAAACTCCATTCCGACACATCCATTGGAAAAGAAATCCGGCTGACACGCCGTCTCCTGGTCAACTGGCTTATCGCAGCAGGCGGCGCATCCGCCACGGCCGCCGTGGCGCAGGACCGCAAGAAGCCTGTCGTCATCGGCAAACCGGTCGGCCAGACGATCCAGGAACAGTTCAATTCCGGCCAGTCGCTGGCCGAACAGGCCAGGCGCCCCGGCTTCGGCAACTTCGCCACGGCGCTCCAGGACGCGACCGACTTCACCATGCTGCGGCCGCGCGACCTGATGGTGCTGAATGTTCGCCTGGTCAATATGAAGGTGACGGGCTCGGCCAAAACGCGCCGTATACAGAAGATCGATCAGGCATCCTATGCCCTGATGATCGTCGAGCACCAGCCACAGGCCATCGTCGAGCGCACCTGGCCCGACGTCAACGACCCCAACATGCCGGACATCAGCCGCTCCGGCCAGGCGACCGGGGGCAAGGACGGCGGCGCGCCCGGCGCCATCCATTCGACCGAGATCGCGGAAACCTATATCGCCGGACCGTCGCGCCTGTCCTACAAGGCGCCGTCCGGATTTACCTCAATGCCGTTCACGGTCGCCGAAGTGCTCAATGCCTGCGCGACGTGGAAGCTCAATCTCGATACCCGCGCGCTTGACGCCCCGTCCGCCGACGCGATGCCGTCGGCCCATGCCTTCGACCGCATCCGCACACGCCTGACCGCCATCAGCAACCAGCAAAAAGACGCCCTGCGCCAGTACGGCCCGAAGACCGAAGCCCTGCTGCGCCGTATCGCCAAACGCATCGCCGAGGCCATCACCCAGGCGGCGGCATCGGGCAAGCAACTGTCCGACACGGCCATCGACAAGCTGATTGCCTATGAAATCAAGGCGACACTGACGCCCAATGCCAGACGATCGGACAAGGACGACGGCGATCCGTTCCGGACACCTAGCGCCAAAACGGCCAGCCTTTACGTAGCGACCCTGGCGACACAGGAACTGGCGACCATGCCGCTCTTTATGGTCGACGGCGTTTCGGTCGCGTCCATGGTGTTCGCCGATACCAAGCCCCGGCCGATCGGCGAAAACGCCACCGATATCGAAGTTCCCTATCGCCTGCATATGAGCCCGCTGTCCACGGCCGGCTTTGCCCACGCCACCGAGCCGGTCGATCACGACGGCGACTTCGCCGAACTGTGGCACACGCGCATGGGGACGCGTGTCGATGAATGGGTCATCGGCGACAATCCGGAACCGATGCGCGCCCTGCACGCCGACGATCTGGAAGGCTTTGCACAAAAGCACCAGGACCAGACCGGCCCCTGGGCGCTCGACAGCCTGGACCGCACGGGCATTGTCCGCCTTACGTCTTCGCTCAAGGGTGGCTATGTCTCGTTGCCGGTCATGGCGAAATACCTTCGCATGACCGCCCTTGGGGCTTCGTTCGACGCCGAAGGCCACTGGCCGAACCCCACCCAGGTCGACAGCAATATCGAGCAGT
>CBIHPL010000484.1:0-3214 GCA_966212005.1 uncultured Asticcacaulis sp. | reverse complement strand
CCGACGTGTGGAGGAGCGTCGCGCAGAATCTGCGCCATGCGCGCCGCATCGGCCGGCGGGTTCTGGCCGTCGCCGTCCACCGTGACGACAATGCCTGACCGCGCAGCCATGACGCCGCTGCGGATGGCGGCGCTCTTGCCGGAATTGTGCTCATGGCGCAGCACGCGTAAGGCAGGAATGGTGCGCTTCGCCTCGCTCAGGCGGGCATAGGAGGCGTCCGTCGAGCGATCGTCGACCATGATGATTTCAAAGCCATCCTCGCCGTAAGTCTTTGAAAAAACCGCTTCAATCTCGCTCGCGACTTGTACGGCGGCCCCTTCTTCGTTATAGACGGGCACGACGACGGAGACGGTGGGGGACATGGTTTAGGTCTCAAATGAGGAAGGCAAGCCCGACCTCATAGCCGTTTCGACTGCGCCCGTAAACAGTTGGCGGTTCATCTCTGGCGCGGATAAGTGCCCGGGTCCGTTGAGGTTTTGCGGCCAGCCTGCCCTGACCTTGTTGCTTTAGGTTGTCCCATGACCCGGCTTCTTCCTCCCCAGATCGTTAACCTCGTTTCGGGCGGGATGCGCGGGCCGCTGTTGGCCGCCCTGCTGACCCTGGTCTGCGCCATGCCGCTGATCTTCCTGATGCCGCCGCTGGACCGTGACGAGTCGCGGTTCGCCCAGGCGACCTCGCAGATGCTGGAAACCGGCGACTATATCAATATCAACTACCAGGACACGCCCCGGCACAAGAAGCCCATCGGCATTCACTGGCTACAGGCCATGAGCGTCAAGCTGACGTCGACGGTGGCTGCCCGTGATATCGCGCCTTATCGTCTTCCATCGCTGCTCGGCGCGGCGCTGGCGGCCTTTGCCTGCGCCTGGGGGGCGTCGCGGGCCTTCGGCACCCGCATCGGCACCAAGGCCGGGCTGCTTTTCGGCGTGACCTTCATGCTGGCGACCGAAGCCTTCTTCGCAAAGACCGACGCCGTGATGTGCGGCCTGATCGTCCTGATGATGGCCTCGCTCGGCCAGATCTATCTCAGGGTCCGCGACCTGCCGGCGTCCGCGCCCAAGCCCAGGATCCTCAAGCTAAAGTTCGTCATGTGGCTGTCACTGGCCGCCGCGATACTGGTCAAGGGCCCCGTACCGGCCATGGTGTTCGGCAGCGCGATCCTGGCCCTGTGGGCGCTGGATCGCCGCATCGGATGGGCGAAGCATCTCGGCTGGTTGTCAGGCCTGATCCTCGTCGCACTGATCTGCGGACCATGGGCCATAGCCATTACGGTTACGACCGACGGCGCCTTCTGGGCCTCGTCGATCGGCGGCGACCTGAAAGACAAGCTCGACAGCGGCTCCGAAGGCCATTTCGGCCTGCCCGGCTATCATCTCCTGTTGCTGAGTGCGACGATGTTCCCCGCCAGTTGGCTGTTCGGTGGCGCCATCCAGACGGCGATACAGCGCTGGAAGGAGCCGGCCGTGCGCTTTGCGATCGCCTGGTTCGTCCCAAGCTTCCTGATTTTCGAACTGATGCCGACCAAACTGCCGCACTACCCGCTGCCGGTGTTCGCGGCCGTGGCCTGGCTGTGCGCCGTCTCGCTGGACGTGCCGCTGAAACGCTGGGCCCAGGTCGTCAACTGGGTCTGCGGCCTTTTGGGCGGCGTGATTTTTACCGCCATCGTCATCTATGCCCAACGCGAATGGGGCAGCCCTCCAACCTTTATCCTGGCACTGCTGACCGCCATAGGCGCCCTCGTCGTAGGCCCGTTTGCCGGCTGGCTCGTGTGGCGCAAGCACCAGCGTTACGGTTTCGGCTTTCTGCTGGCGGCGGGCGTGGTCTGCCACCTGGGTCTGTTCAGCCTGGCGGCGTCGCTCAAGCCCCTGTGGATGTCGCGTCAGATGGAACAGGCACTGACGGCCGCACAGCTCGACCCGCGCCTGGGTAAGGCGCCGGGGCCTGTCGCCACACTCGGCTTCGCCGAGCCCAGCTTCGTTTTCGCCATGGGAACGCGTACGCGACTATGCAACGAGGACGCTTCCTGCGCCGTCCAGGCAGTGATCGACGGCCGGCCGGTCTTTGTGGAATCCCGTCAGGAACAGCCCTTCCAAGATGCCGCACGCGCGGCCGGCGTCACACCGCACAAGGTCAGCCAGGTAAGCGGGCACAATTATAACGGTGATGACGAAGTCCTAACACTTTATCGAAATCCGTCCCAGTCTGCTGTTGCAGACCAATAGGCCGCAGCCATTCAGCTATTCCGCCGGCACTTCGTTTTCGTCGCGCAAACGGCGACGCAACGACGCACGAGCGACGGAGACGCCCAGAATGAAAGGGCTCAGAGCCAGTACATAGATTTTGCGCCACAGCGTGTCGGCACGTTTTCGGAAGTAGTATACCAGTCCTACCCCCTTGTTCCATTCGACGAAAACCGGCTCAGCGCGCGAGGTCTGCCCCTCGTGGACGACTTCTGCCTTCGGGTGAAACAGCACGGCCCCACCCATCTGCCGTGCGCGCCAGCACAGGTCGACATCCTCAACGTGCAGAAAGAAGCGGGCGTCGAAGCCTTTAAGGCGCGCAAAGTCATTACGAGACACAACAAAACAGGCGCCCGAAATCGTCGGAACCGAAACCGGCGCTTCCGGCAGGACCTCATCTTCCAGATGGATTTCGTATTTGCGCAGGCCTTTGAACACCCGGCTGAGGTGCAGAAGGCTGACCAGGGTGGTAACCGGCGTGACTTCGCCGCGACGCGCGCCGCGTTGCTCAGTCAGATCCGGATTGAGAAGCCGGGCGCCGACAATGCAGGGCGATGGCTGCCCCTTCGCGGCTTCGACCAGCCTGTCGATGCAACCGGGCTGAATCTGGGCGTCGGGGTTAAGGAAGACCAGCCACGGCTGATTGGCGAGGTGCGCGCCCAAGTTGGCGGCCTTGGCAAAGCCGATATTGCCTTGACCCTGGACGAGAAGAATATGGTCGTAGGACTCGCTCAGGTCCTGCAGCCGCTGCGCCATGGCCGACGGCGAACCATTATCAATAATGATAAACTGCTCTACGCGCGTGTCGCTCAGAACGGCGTCTATGCTTTCGAACAATATCTTGCCGGTGTGATAGACGATCATGATGACCGTCACACCCCCGGATCGGCCGGACAGCGACGCGTCAAGGCTCGACATGAATGCACGTGCTTCTCCCGGCTCCAGTTTGCGCGAAGCGAGGAGTTCGGCAATGG
>CBIHPL010000483.1:0-3217 GCA_966212005.1 uncultured Asticcacaulis sp. | reverse complement strand
CGCATAGGTGAGGGACACACCCGACAGGTCAAAACGCACAGGCCAGATGAAGGCGTCACCCTCGGCGATCGTGACCGCCGGCAAGGTCAACGTCTCACCGGCCAGGCTGATCTGGAACTGCGTATCGATGTGGTCCGGCGTCTCATACTGGCGGATATGGTTGTTGACGAATAGGAAGCCCGACCGGCCATTGCCGCGAAATGCCCAGCGCAGGGTCTTCAGGTCCCTGGCGTCGGCAGGCGTGACGGCAGGCGCATAGACCGCCATTGGCGCCAGGCGGTCACCGAAACCCTGGATAAAGCTGTGTATGGGCTTAAGTTTATTGAGCACCGGCTGGGCATAGCCGTATTGCCCCAGCGGCGCCTGGAAATCGTAGCCCAGTTTCGGCACGTCATTATAGCCGCCGATGGCCATGCTTTCGTCTCGTGACGGCAGGCCAGCCGGGTTCTGCCCACCCTGGAACATGTAGTAGCCCAGCAAATTGACGCCCGACCCCAGCTTGGTTATCACCATGTCGGAAATGTCTTCGGGCTGGATCAGGGGCCTGCGGCGGTACATGGGCGGGACGCCGCCGCCATATTCGGCGCCGAAGAAAGGCGTGATGTCCGCGTCGCGCGCGCCGTCGTCCTGGGTCGAGGTCCGCCCCTGCGCCCCCAGCCCCTGTTCGTTGCGCACGCCGAACTGGAACAGATAGCTGGTCTTGGGCGGCAGGATGGTGTTCGACGCCGACCATGGCTCATCGACATAGGAGCCGAAAACGGGGATGACTTCACCGCGCGGAAAGACGGCATTGTCCCAGCCGGTCGACGAGTAGAGCGGCACGTCGAAGCCGTCGGCGATCGCCATGTCTTTCAGCTTGCCGATGTGCTCACGGCCCTGCAACGGCCCGGTGCGGTTATATTCGTTCTCCAGCTGGAAGCCGATGACCGGCCCGCCGTCCTTCCACAACAGCCCCTTCGCCTGTTCGAAGACCTGCTTATAGAAGGCGTCGACATAAGACAGATAGACGGGGTCGTTGCTGCGTGTCGGCACGCTGTCGACCACCCAGTCGGGAATGCCGCCGAAACGGACCTCTGCGTGGGCCCATGGACCGGGGCGCAGATAAACCATCAGGCCGTGTTTATGCGCCAGCTGGATAAAGCGCCTCAGGTCGCGGTCGCCGCTCCAGTCGAATTGGCCCGGCTTTTCTTCGTGATGCTGCCAGATGACGTAGGTGGCGACGACATTGACGCCGGCCGCTTTCATCTTGAGCAGTTGCTCCTCCCAGTAGGCGTTGGGAAAGCGCGTATAGTGGAACTCGCCCATGACAGGCAGGACCGGTTTGCCGCCGATGGTCAGATACTGGTCGTTGGCAAGCAATGTGCGGCCATCGGGCGCGGCGGCGCTGCCCATCTTCAGCAGGCCATGGCGGGGAGCAGGCGGCGCCTGGCGGGCGTCGAGCGCAAGGACTTCGGCAAATGCCGGCACGCCTGCCAGACTGAGAGCGAAGACGGAGGCGAAAAGGGTATGGCGCATGTCTATTCTTTATCGGTTTGCTGAACGCCCAACTGGCGTTCGATGTCTTCGAGTGACTTTCCCTTGGTTTCGGGCACGAACTTGCGAATGGCCAGAAAGCCCACCAGGCAGATGACGCCATAACACCAGAATGTGCCGGCGGCGCCCAGCGCCCGGTTCATGATCGGGAAGGTGAAGGTGACGCCGAAGCACGCGATCCACAGCGCTGACACCGAAATCGACATGGCCAGCCCCCTTAGCCGCGTGGGGAAGATTTCCGACAGCAGCACCCAGGTGATCGGGGCCAGCGACATCGCGTAAAGGGCGATGATTGCCAGGGTCAGGCCCAGCACCGCGATGCCGGTAACCCCCATGAAGAAGGCTGCACCCAGGCAGGCGTGTATCATGGCCATGCCGCCCGCGCCCCACAGCATCAGGGCGCGCCGCCCGACGCGGTCGACGAACACTGTCGCCAATATCGTAAAGCCGAGATTGATCGCGCCGGTGATGACGATATTGAACATGATGCCGGAAAGGTCGTAGCCCGCGCCGCGATAGATTTCTTCGGCATAGTTGAAGATGACATTCGTGCCGCTCCATTGCTGAAGCACGGCCAGGCCGATGCCGGTCATCAGCACCCCGAACATGGCCGGGCGCAGGAGCTCACGCCACCGGCCCGCAGGGCGTGTGTCGTCGGCGACGGTGGCTTCGGTGATTTGCGAACCGGCATAGTCCGGGCCACCGATGCGGGTAAGAACCTTCAGCGCCTGATCGCGCTTGCCCGCCTTGATGAGCCACCGCGGACTTTCCGGCACTACGAAGGCGCAGACGAGAAAGATCAGCGACGGCGCGGCAACGGCGGTGAACATCCAGCGCCAGCCGGACTGCCCGACCCACGATGCTTTCAATGTTTCCATGGTGGCGCTGTCGGTACCGGCATCCGCGCTTGCAATGATCAGATTGATGACCTGTGCCGCCAGAATGCCGATAACCAGCATCAGCTGGTTGAGCGTCACCAGGCGGCCGCGCCACGCCGGCGGGCTGACCTCGGCGATATAGGTCGGAGAGACGTTGGACGCCATGCCGATGGCGACCCCGCCCAGAATCCGCCAGACAATGAACAGGTCGAACGACGTCGCCCACCCGGTCAGGATCGACGACGCCCCGAACAGAAAAGCCGACAGGATCAACAATGGCTTTCGCCCGAAACGGTCGGACAACATCCCGGCCAGGATCGATCCCGCCAGGCAGCCCAGAAGCGCGCAGCTGTTGGCCCAGCCGATCAGGGTTTCCGAGGTCAGGCCGAAATAAGCCTCGTAGAACGGCTTGGCGCCGCCGACCACGACCCAGTCGTAGCCGAACAGAAGCCCACCCAGGGCCGCTACAACGGAAATCATCCAGATGTAGCCAAGATTGAAGCGATAGGAGGAGGGGCCTGACCCGCCGCCCGCCTTTGCCGAACCCGTAAGTGCCACCATGTTCCTGTCCCTGTGCTCCGGTGTTTTATTGCGAGCCTTTGAGCGGTTTTATCGAGCGTAACGGGCAGGAGAGTCAAGTTATATGTATTACATATGAATTGCGGGAGGTGTGACGCGGCGTTCACCTGGGGACGGTGATCGGGGCGAACTTCGACACCATTGATGTACAGGAAAGTGTTCATATCCGGACACACCGAACAGATCTGCGGACGCATCGCATCGTGAGTCGCCCTATTCCTTCAATT
>CBIHPL010000482.1:0-3228 GCA_966212005.1 uncultured Asticcacaulis sp. | reverse complement strand
GTCGGCCGGCAACCTGCTGACCACGATCGATACCTCGATCAGCAACGTGTCGGCGGCCCTGGCCAAGCTGGGTACGTCTTCGAAGGCCCTGGATAACCACATGACTTTCGTGGGCAAGCTCCAGGACTCGATCACTCAGGGTATCGGCAACCTCGTCGATGCCGACATGGCCAAGGAAAGCGCGAAGCTGCAAGCGCTGCAAACCAAGCAACAGCTCGGCGTGCAGGCTCTGTCGATCGCCAACCAGTCGACCGGTACTGTCTTGAGCCTGTTCCGCTAACAGGCGAGGGGAGCGCGTCACGTGAAGGGCGCGCTCCCTCTCTTCTTCATTTCACACAGAGGGCGTTTCGGATTTCAGAATGAGGTCCGGGCGTTTTACGGAGATGATCAATAATGTCGTAAGCTTCCCGCAAATGCCGGACCCGTCTCAGGGGCGGATGCCTGTAAATCTTCCGAAAGAAGTTTTGCCGGCCGAGCCTGCCGGCAAGAGCAAGGATGCGGGAAATCAGAACAGTCTGTCGCAAGGCCGCGACCAGTCCACGCCCGAGTACAATCTGCGCCTGACCGTCGACAAGGATCCGGATTCCGGAGAATGGGTCTATAAGGCGCTTGATCGCTATACGGGTGAAGTCGTTCGTCAGTTTCCCCGCCAGGAAATTCTCGACCTCAAGGCTTCCAAGAACTACCAGGCAGGGACTGTCATCAAGACCGAAGCCTAAGAGCAGTTAAGTATTTATTTTATTTGCCGCGCATTTTTGATGCGTGGTCAAAATTGTTTATTAATGTGCGTAAATATATTATGCGTCAGGTAAGGTATTTTTTTATTTATTCGTTAATCTTAATTGGCGGTTTTCCTCATAAAAAACAGTAAAATGCGCTTGTGGCGCCATTATTTTAAAGTCTTCTTATTCATAAGTCTCTATTCTGGACGATGGGTAGAATGCCTATGGCCGGTAAAATATCGACCATCACCAGAAATATAGGTGTATTACGATGCAAAGCGTCAATACAAATATGGGGGCCATGGTTGCCCTCCAGAACCTGAACAGGACGTCGTCCGACCTGATGGAAACCCAAAACCGTATCTCTACGGGTTTGAAGGTTGCCACGGCCAAGGACAACGGTTCTGCTTTCGCCATCGCTCAAACCCAACGCGCTACGGTTTCGTCGCTTGACGCTGTCAAGGATTCGCTGTCGCGTGGTGTTTCGGTTGTTGACGTTGCCATGTCGGCCGGTTCGGCCGTCTCGGACATGCTGACGCAACTGAAGGAAAAGGCCTTGGCGGCTTCGGATACCTCGCTCGACACCACGTCGCGCACGGCTCTGAAGAATGACTTCGACTCGATCCGCGACCAGATCACCAAGACCCTCGACAACGCCAGCTTCAACGGGATCAACCTGATTGGCTCGGGCGCCAAGGACATCACGGCACTGGCCAACGCGGACGGTTCCAGCGAAATCACCGTCGCCGCCCAAACCATGTCTCTGGGTGGTTCGGTTATTACGCTGTCGGCTGCCAACTCGTTTTCGAGCGCCACGTCGGCCGGCAACCTGCTGACCACGATCGATACCTCGATCAGCAACGTGTCGGCGTCTCTGGCCAAGCTGGGTACGTCTTCGAAGTCCCTGGACAACCACATGAATTTCGTGGGCAAGCTCCAGGACTCGATCACTCAGGGTATCGGCAACCTGGTCGATGCCGACATGGCCAAGGAAAGCGCGAAACTGCAAGCGCTGCAAACCAAGCAACAGCTCGGCGTGCAGGCCCTGTCGATCGCCAACCAGTCGACCTCTACCGTCATGAGCCTGTTCCGCTAATCGCGGCGCCACGACTCATTTCACACCTGATGCAGGCCCGGCGGACCCGTTCCGTCGGGCCTTTTTGCGTCGACATCAACCTGTTATTAATTATTTTCGCGGCACATTTGGCCCTATCCACAGCGGAAAATCCGCAGGCGATAGCGTCTTTTATCGCAGTAGTTTCAATGGCATGGCTATAGTTTTTAAGATGCCGGGGCGTGTTCGCGCCCCGCGATTTCGCCTGCCCGGGGTGAAAAGCGGTTGTTCGCGTTAACCTTTTGCTTACCATAATCGTTAAGACTTTAGTGAGTCGGCCTATTATGGAGGTATCCGGGCTATGTCCGTGAGCTTGCACACCAATACATCAGCGATGATCGCGCTTCAGAATCTGAACGGCGCGAACATGCAGATGGATGACGTCCAGCAGAAAATCTCGACGGGTCTTGCGGTGTCAACGGCCAAGGACAATGCTTCCGTCTATGCGATCGCGCAAGGGCAGAGGGCGGACCTGGGGGGCTTAAGCGCCGTCAAGGACAGTCTCAACCGTGCGGCGTCCATTGCGGATGTGTCCATGGCGGCCGGCGAGTCCGTGTCGGATCTGCTGAATCAGCTGCGTGAAAAGGTTGTCGGCGCGATGGACACCTCCATCGACACGACATCACGCAACGCGTTGAACGGCGATTTTGTGTCGATCCTGGGCCAGATCCAGCACATCGTCGAAAACGCCACTTTCAACGGATCCAACATCCTTGACGGTTCGCTGGCGACAAACATTCAGTTTATCGCGAACGCCGACGCCAACTCTGTCATTACCCTGTCCGTGCGCACCATGGCGCTGGGCGGGCCGATCCTTACGCTGAGTGCCACCGCCCAGCTGTCGACGGCGACGTCGGCCTCCAATATCCTGTCGTCGCTCGACACGTCGATCCTGAACCTGAACGCAAGCCTGGGCGCCCTGGGTTCCCAGGCCAAGCAGATCGAAGGCCACCTGAGCTTCGTCGACAAGCTGGGTGACGCCATCAAGGGCGGGATCGGCAACCTGGTCGACGCCGATATGGCCAAGGAAAGTTCACGCCTGCAGGCGCTGCAAGTCCAGCAGCAGCTGGGTGCGCAGGCGCTGTCGATCGCCAACCAGTCACCGCAGCAGATCCGGGCTCTCTTCAAGTAGGGTAGGGCAAAAGATACCGCATCCCCAGGCCCGCGACATCGTTCGCGGGCCTTTGCGGTTCAAGGGGGTTAACCTTCCGGTTTTACGACTCTTAAACAATATTAAGAGAGACTGAGGGTTCTGATTCTATGTCCGCCATGGACAAGGGGCCCCGTTGTGATTGGTTTCGATTCGTCATTGATATCGAGCTACTACAATTCGAAGCTTGGTCTGGGGACCTCTTCGTCGTCGGGTTCTGCTGGTCAGACGGGCGGGACGGG
>CBIHPL010000481.1:0-3246 GCA_966212005.1 uncultured Asticcacaulis sp. | reverse complement strand
AGCCCTTGTCGCAGTGGCGCGTCACTGGCGCAGGGAAATTGGGCTTCGCCGCCATGTGGAACGGTGCGGCCGTCAATGGATCATTTCAGCGCTGGAAGGCGGACATCAGCTACAGTCCCGACGATCTATCCGGCAGCGCAATTACCGTGACGATCGACTTGGCCTCCGCGATTACGGGAGATGCGCAACGAGACGAGACGCTGCAAGGCCCGGATTATTTTGATGTGTCCGCCCATCCGCAGGCCGTTTTTCGCGCCGAGGGCTTTCAGCCCAAGGGCGGTGATCGCTACGAAGCGAGGGGTGCGCTGGATTTGAATGGGCGCGCACGTCCCGTCACGTTGGGCTTTACCCTGAGTCAGGACGGCGACACGGCACGGGCCGAAGGCAGCGCGGATCTGGACCGCAATCTGTTCGATATCGGTTCAGTCGATGATGACACGATCGCTGCCAAGGTCGCGGTGCGCTTCGCCCTCACCGCACGAAGGAAGGATAAGTGATGAAGGGGCTAGGGCTGACACTATTCACGGCAGCGGCGCTGCTGGCGGTACCGGCGCATGCCGAGACCTATCAATTGCCCGACATGCGCGTGACCAGCGCCGCCTTTTCAGACGGCGGCGTCATTCCGATCCGCTACACGTCCCATGGCCAGAATATTCAGCCGGACTTCACCATTACCGGCGCGCCTGCAGCGACGAAAAGCTATGTTGTCGTGATGCGGGACATTGATGTTGCCATGGATCGCACGACGCATGATGTGCTGCATTGGCTGGCGTTCGACATACCCTCGGCGAGCATTCCAGTCGGTCATCTTCCTGCGTCGAGCATTACCGGCGCAAATTTCCTAGGTAAGGCGACCTTTATCGGCTCCGGTGCACCGCTGCGCCATCGCTACCACCATTATCTCTGGGAATTTTATGCTCTTGATGGCTTCCTGCGCCTGAAAGAGGGCGCGTCCATCGATTCGGTTTTCGATGCTATGCAGGACAAGGTCCTGGCAAAGGCGGCCTATGTCGGCCGCTACGCCAATGCGAGCCCACAATGAGTGCGTATTTGCTCAAGCCGCAATACTGTTGGCAGAGCTTAACTGGGCTGCGTGGATTTGCGCTGACAATTGCGTCCGTGTCGTCACGCCGACCTTTGCATAAATCGACCGGAGATGATTTTCGACGGTGCGAACGCTGATCGACAGATTATTGGCGATCTGTTTGTTGTACAGGCCCGCAGCGGCTGCGACTGCGATCTCCTGCTCGCGGGCACTGAGGCGCGCTTGCAGGACGGGTGCCCCTGATACAAGTGCGGCGTTGAATAGATCTGGCATTTCTCTTCTCCCCAACGACTTGAATTACCCCTATCTAAAATGTTGGAGGCCGATGACGCATCCAAAGATGGACGTCCAGCACGTGCCGCGGCCTCCATGCGAATTCAGGCTACCGCCACATAATTTTTGGTGAAGCGGTCGCTGTGAATTTCCCACAGGACCAGAGTTCCCTTTTCGACAAACCAGCCGTCTCCAGGACCATAGGTCGTGGCTTCGCCACTGGCCTCATCGGTCAAGGTGACTTTGCCTTCGACCACAACCGCATGTTCGGAGAACGGGTAAGTCATGCGGAACTTGCCCCTGACGGTGGAGAAATACCCGCAACATAGCGGCATGTCAGGCGAGCCATGGACCATTTTCCCGAAGCATAGCCCCTCACCTTCCAATATCTCCGATCCCAGATCCGCGACCGTCCCCCAGCTTTCTAGTTCCGGGACAACATTCTGATGTATAGCGAACATGATTAACCTCCTTACACCCCGCTGATCAGCGGCGGCCATTGAAATAACCGGAAATCTGGTGCCAAATCTTTGCGCCCGACAACATGCCACAGCGCAGGGAATCCTTGCCCAGTATGCGAATATGCGGAATCGAACTCATCAAGTCATAGCGGGCTGAGCCTTCGCTCATGCCCTCCGCCAGCACCTTGCAGACGATATGCGACGGCGTCACCCCGAAGCCAGAATAGCCCTGCACATAGAAGGCATTCGGGCGGCCCGACAGCGTACCGATCTGCGGGAACAGATTGGCGCTGCACGCCATCGGCCCGCCCCAGGCATAATCTATCTTCACATCCTTGAGATAGGGAAACGTCTTCAGCATCAATTGCCGTGTCCAGGCCGCAATGTCGGACGGGAAATATTCGAGCAGTTGCGTGGCCGATCCATAAAGAAACCGGTTGTCGGCCGTGACGCGATAATAATCGATCACCGGCCTGATGTCGCTATAAGCGCCGCGGATGGGGCTTATGCGCTGGATCAACTCGTCGGATAGAGGTTCGGTCGCAATCTGGTAGGCGTAGGTATTGATCGTCTTGCCATATATTTCCGGTTCCAGACCGGCCAGGAAACTGTCGCAAGCCCAGAGCAGCTTGGACGCGCGGACGCTGCCTGCATTGGTGCGAACGGTAATACGATCGCCATATTCGACGCTGACGACCGGGCTGTTTTCAAAGATCCGCGCCCCGTGACCGACGAGTGCCATCGCCTCGCCCAGCAACAGATTAAGCGGATGAACATGGCCCCCGCCCATATGCTTGATGGCGCCTGCGAACAGGTCCGATCCGATAACTTTTTGGACATCCTTGCCAACCAGCAGCTCGATGTCCTCGTCCGGACTCGCGGCGCGGAATTCATCGACCCAGCCGCGCAATGTTTTCAACTGCCGCTCATTATAGGCCAGATAGGCATAGCCGCGCTGGACGTCGGCCTCGATCCCGTATTTCTCCGCTCGCCCGCGCAGGATGCCCGCGCCCAGGCTGGCGATCTCGAACAGCGTCTCCAGCCCTTCCTTGCCGACATGCCGCGCCACCGCATTTATATCGTGGCCGATGCCTGCCATCACTTGGCCACCGTTACGGCCAGTGCCGCCATAGCCCAGATGGCGGGCTTCCAAGACGACGGTGTTCGTGAAGCCTTTTTCGGCAAGTTCAAGCGCGGTGTTGATGCCGGAAAAGCCTCCACCGACGATGACGGTATCGGCGTCGATGTCCTGCGTCAGGCGCGGATGATGAACATCATATCTTTTTGTAGCTGTATAATAGTTGAGAGCATCCAGCCGGCGCATCGCTTCCCCCATCGAGCCTCTCCCAAAGTTCGGGGGTAAATCTGACTCGTGAAGCAGCGTTGCGATATGGCGTGTTGCGACAAGAATGTGACAAAGTGCGCCACGCCCGCGGGCGGGTGTCAGGGAAGGCGCACCGTGCTCCG
>CBIHPL010000480.1:0-3255 GCA_966212005.1 uncultured Asticcacaulis sp. | reverse complement strand
AAGCTGTACTTTCGCCATGGCACACCCGCAAACCCATTAGTCGTTCTTGATCTTTGCCCGTAATGCCTTAATGTCCGCCCCCCGAACGGCAGAATACCTTCGGACGAATCGAGCAAACAGGACTCCGTAGAGATGCAATTCACGATCGAACGTGGTGCGCTGCTGAAGGCGCTGGGCCATGTCCAAAGCGTCGTCGAACGCCGCAACACCATCCCCATACTGTCGAATGTCCTGTTGTCGGCCGAACGGGGCGCCGTATCGTTTTCGGCGACCGATCTCGACATGGAAATCGTCGATACGGCCGATGCCACCGTCCAGGTGCCGGGCCAGATCACCGCGCCCGCTCATACGCTCTACGAAATCGTCCGCAAACTGCCCGAAGGCGCCGACGTCGAGCTGCGCTATGCGGCCGGTGACGACCCTCGCCTGGCCGTCTCCGCCGGCCGTTCGCGCTTCGCCCTGCCGGTCCTGCCAGCCGGCGACTTCCCCATCATGTCGAGCGACCACGAAGGCGTCACCTACCAGATCCTGCGCGACGATCTGAAACGCCTGATCGACAAGACGCGGTTCGCCGTCTCGACCGAAGAAACCCGCTACTACCTCAACGGCATGTACCTTCACACGCTGAGCGAGGAAGGCTCAAGCTACCTGCGCGCCGTGGCCACCGACGGCCACCGCCTGGCCCTGGCTGAAATGCCCGCGCCCGAAGGCGCCATGGGCGGCGCCGGCATCATCGTTCCGCGCAAGACGGTCGACCAGGCACGCCGCCTGCTCGACGACGGCACTGGCTACGTCGACCTGACCGTCAGCCCGGCCAAGATCCGCTTCCAGTTCGGCAATGCCTCGCTGACGTCAAAGATCATCGACGGCTCCTTCCCCGACTATGGCCGTGTCATTCCGCGCGGCAACGACAAGGTCATGCTGGTCGATACAGGTGTGCTGGCCAAGGCCGTCGACCGCGTCTCGACCATTTCTGCGGAAAAGTCGCGTTCGGTGAAGATGGCGATCGAAAGCGGCCGCCTGACCTTGAGCGTGCGCAATATCGAAGCCGGTCAGGCCGTCGAAGAGGCTGAGATCGACTACGACAACGAGTCGCTCGATATCGGGTTCAATGCCCGCTACATTCTGGACGTCATGGGTCAGATCGGCGGCGATACGGTGGAACTGCGCTTCTCGGATGCGTCTTCGCCCACCCTGGTGCTCGACCCGGCGGACAATGGCGTCCAGTACGTGCTGATGCCGCTGCGCGTCTAAGGACGATAAATGAGTAGCCTGAGCTCTCTTCGCCCTCCCTGCTTGCGGGGAGGGGGGACCGTCGCTTGCGACGGTGGGCGGGGCTTTCTTACCGATCAACTCGCGCCTGCGTTTGTATTTTCGTTCGATTGGCCCCGCCCACCATCTTTCGGATGGTCCTCCCTCCCCATGAATGGGAAGGGCGAAGTTAATTGCGCCTATTCCGCAAATGGTGACGGCAAGGTGAGAGCCTGAGCCATGTCTAGCGCCCTCCAATCCCTCTCCCTGACCGAGTTCCGCTCCTACGAACGGCTCGACTTCGCCGTCGATGGCCGCAGCGTCTATCTTTATGGCCCGAATGGCGCAGGAAAGACCAACCTGCTCGAAGCCATCAGCGTCCTCAATCCCGGCAAAGGCCTGCGTGGCGCGGGCTTCAGCGACCTGGGCCGCCGTCTGCCCCACGAAACGCATGGCCGCCCCTGGGGCGTGGCGGCAAGGTTCGGTGAAGGCGAGGACGAAACCCATCTCGGCACCGGCTCTGACCCGCGCGACCTGAACAAGCGCGTGGTCAGGCTCGACGGACAGACCGTCACGGCCGCACGCCTGCTGGAGCATGTCCGGCTGATCTGGCTGACCCCGGCGCAGGACCGTCTGTTCATCGAATCCCGCTCGGAACGGCTGCGCTTTTTCGACCGCCTGACCTACGCCGCCGAGCACCGTCACGCCGCCGTCGTCACCGCTTACGAGAAGGCGTTGCGCGAACGCCTGAAATTGCTGACCGACGGGCCGGCCGATGACGCCTGGCTGTCCCTGCTGGAGCAGAAGCTGGCCGAAACCGGCACGCAGATGATCGAGGCCCGCCGTCGCGCCACGACCGCGCTTCAGGCCGAGATCGAAGAGCACAAGGGACCGTTTCCGAAAGCCGATCTGTTGCTCGCCGGAGACATTGAAGATCCGGACCTGAACACCCATATTATCAATGGCTTCCGGCAATCGCGCAGTCGCGATGGTGCAGCCGGGCGATCCTTGTTCGGGCCGCACCGCATGGACTTTTCGGTCGTGCACCGCGACAAGAACCGTCCCGCCGCCGAAGGCTCCACGGGAGAGCAAAAGGCGCTCCTGCTCAACATCATCCTGGCGCAGGGATCGCGTCTGGCGAAGGACAAAACCTCCGCCCGGCCGATATTGTTGCTGGACGAAGTGGCGGCGCATCTCGATCCCTTGCGCCGGCACGCTTTGTTTGACGAGACCCATGCTTTGGGCCTACAAACCTTCTTTACAGGGACCGATTTGGCCCTGTTCGACGGCCTTCGTAACCGCGCGCTGGGTGTGCGCGTCGAAGGCGGACAATTTGTTGAATTTATTGAGTAAATGGACCCGCGAATGAGCGATGAAAATTCCGAAGGCCACCCCGAGATCGTAACCAACGCCTATGGTGCTGATTCGATCAAGGTTCTGAAAGGTCTGGACGCGGTGCGCAAGCGCCCCGGCAGGGATATCGGCGACACGGCCGACGGCTCGGGCCTGCACCACATGGTCTACGAAGTCGTCGATAACGCCATCGACGAAGCCCTGGCCGGCCACGCCACGCGCGTCGGCGTCATCCTCAATGCCGACGGTTCGTGCTCGGTGTCGGACGACGGCCGCGGCATGCCGGTCGACATCCACGCCGGCGAAGGCGTGTCGGCCGCCGAAGTCATCATGACCCAGCTTCACGCCGGCGGCAAGTTCGACCAGAACAGCTATAAGGTCTCGGGCGGCCTGCACGGCGTCGGCGTCTCGGTCGTCAACGCCCTGTCCGACTATGTCGAGCTGAAGATCTATCGCAATGGCAAGTGCCACGAAGCCCGCTTCGAGCTGGGCGAGACCGTCACGCCCGTGCATATTACCGGCGACGCCCCCATCCGCGACGAAGGCCCCAAGGCGGGCGAAGTCCTGACCGGCACGACGGTGACCTTCATGCCGTCCCTGAAGACCGGCCCGGATCAGGGCACCTTTGCCTTTATCGATTTCGACCGCAAG
>CBIHPL010000479.1:0-3257 GCA_966212005.1 uncultured Asticcacaulis sp. | reverse complement strand
ATGCCCGTAGGGCATTGAAAACTAAGACAAGTCGCACTTCAAACTGGAATCCACCGCGCTACATATATTCATCGCATAATAAATATTATGGGAAATAAAATGGCCGTTGTGGCGAATTTCACACGGATATCCGTAATCCCGCCCATCTTATGGCTTCCTTACAGGGCTGCCAAAGCTATCGAACTTAAGACTTATGAGCGCCGCGATACCGTCGATCGCAACAGCCGAGTAATCGGCAATCACGAGTTTGTTCAAGGAATTGCGTCATGGCCTCAACGACCGGTGCCATCTTTAAACCCTCGACCGACGGCTTCGGCCATCTTACGCTGCACGCGACCATTCTTGGTGACGGCGTCATATCGCAGGAAGATCGCAAGGCACAGATTAACGGCTTGAGTCTGCTGGCCTTTATTCTCGTGCTGATCGCCGCCATTCTGGCTCTGTATACGATCGACAAAACTGCATTCGCGCACCACGATCAGCCCGATGCCATGACCTATGCCGGCATTCCGGTCGATACCGACTGAACCTGGCATCTGCCCTGTTAACCTTTGGCCGGGTCTGGCCATTAAGATTTACAGAGCCACTTCCAGCGTTAACTGATCGAAGGCCGGCTCGACATTGGCTGGTAAGATGGCCTTCAGTGCCTCATAGTCCAGATCCTGGTGCAGGTTAGTCAGGATTGCGTGCTCAGGTTTGACACGGGCGATCCATTCCAGGGTCTTTTCCAAATGAGAATGCGTCGGATGTGGCTTGAAGCGCAAGGCATCGACGATCCATAGTTTCAGGCCCGACAAGGCTTCAAAGCTTTCTTCCGGAATATCCGAGACATCACTGCTATAGGCGATGTCGCCAAGGCGGTAGCCGACGCTGCGAATGGGGCCATGGATCTGGTCGAAGGTCAGAACGGGGATACTGCCCCCCTCTCCCGCGATTTCCCATCGTGTTCCGTGTGGCGGAATAATGTGGTCTTTATATACCGGTGGATAGCCTTGGTTTCCGCGAAAAACGTAATTAAATCTGGATATTAATGTATGGTGCGTTGCCTCGTCCATAAATCCGTCGATGGGCGTGTCACGATGGAATATAAACGCGCGCAAGTCGTCGATGCCGTGCGTCTGGTCGGCATGGTCGTGGGTCCACAATACGAAATCGACCTTAGGCACGCCGGCGGCGACCACCTGATGGCGCAGGTCGGGTGACGTGTCGATTATGACGCTGGTCAGCTTTTCCGGCTCGCCGTTGCTATAAGCCGACACCCAGGCCGAGCAGCGGCTGCGGCGATTTTTGGGGTTTTGCGGATCACAGGCGCCCCAATAGCCGTCGACCCGCGGCACGCCGGTCGAGCAACCCGAGCCCAGGATTGTGACGCGCAGCGTCCGATTCATGCGGCGTATGCCTCCGGTCGGGGTATGCGATCGAACAGCTTGAAAAAGGCGTCGTGGGTTATTTGGCGCGTGTAATCACGGCCCCAGCCCCTGATCTCCGCGAGTTTGTCGTAAACATGCGGCACGAAGGCTGGCTCATTGCGCCGGCCGCGCATTGGGATCGGAGCCAGGTACGGGCAGTCGGTTTCGACGATGATCTTGTCGGCCGGCATGTCCTTGATGATGTCACGTACGTCCTGGGCTGCCTTGAACGTCGCAATGCCGGACACGGAAAACCAGGCGCCAAGGGCCGCAGCACGCTTCGCCAGATCGGCACCGCTGGTATAGCAGTGCAAGAGCAGTTTAAATTCGCCCTTCACATGCTCTTCTTCCAGGATTTGCCCCATCCAGTCGTCTGCTTCACGGGTGTGCACAACGAGCGGCAAACCGCTTTCGCGCGCGGCGCCGACATGGGCGCGGAAAACGACTGCCTGAACATCGCGCGGACTGTAGTCATAGTGGAAATCAAGCCCACACTCCCCAATGCCGACAACCTTTGGCTTTTCAGCTAGCGTCAGCAGCTCGGTCACCGTCAGGTCCGGGTTTTCTTTTGCTTCATGCGGGTGCGTGCCGACCGTGGCCCAGATGTCGGCATTCTGTTCGGCAATGGCATAGACGGCTTCGAAGTTGGATATCCGGTCGCAAATATTAATCATCAGCCCGACCCCCGCTTCGCGGGCGCGCACGATGGTTTCATCGCGGTCGTCGTCGAATTGCGGTGCGTGTAAATTGACGTGGGAATCAATATAAAGGCAATCAACCATATCAGTTCACATACAATCTTAGCTTATCCGTGACAAGTCACTGTAAATTGACCAAAAATAGTCTCCGCGATCAAGATTGACAGATTCAATCTCAGCGACACTATTGCTGAGCCTGGACCACAGTTGCGCGAAAGATTGGCCTATTTGCGGCGTTTCAGCGCTCAAAGCACGGTCCTGGATGCGATCGCTCAGGCAGGCAATGAAGGTCGCGAAACGGCGGGCGCCGTCGGACTTGGCCGACGATGATTTGAACAATGCAGCCATGGCCATGAGTTCGCTGCGATCGGGTTTCTGCGGCGACAAAAGCTTGCCGGCGAAGGCGTCGAGATCCAGAGCTCCTTCTTCGACAAGGCCAAGCGCCCTGCCCGGCGCACCATGCGCCAGGCGGACCAGTCTGCCGAGATATTCTTCTTCGATCTCCATCCGGTTTTGCACGAAAGTCCGTACGGCGGCGTCTGTCCAGGTGGCAAAGTTCAGACGCCGGCAGCGTGAGCGTATAGTGGCCAGGAGTTTTCCGGGTGAATGTGAGATCAGGAAAATGACGCCCTTGTGAGGAGGCTCTTCAAGTATTTTCAATAAGGCATTGGCTGAATTGATATTTAAATCATCAACGGAGTCGATGATGCAGACCCGGTAGGGCGAACGTGATGGCGCCTTGGAAAAGAATTCGCCGATTTCGCGGACGGCGTCGACACTGATATTTTTCTTCAGCTTGGTTTCGCCCATCTCTCGTTCCAGCACAAGGAGATCCGGATGCGCTTGCGCCGTAATCAGGCGCACATCGGCGTCTTCAGGCGACATGCCAAGTGCGCCGAACTCGGGATCGCGCGCGGTCCCCAAAAGGAAGCGCGCGCACCGAAAGGCGAAACTTGCCTTGCCCAGTCCTTGCGGCCCGCACAATAACCAGGCGTGATGCAGACGGTTCCGGTCGTAGGCGGAGATAAAGGCGGCATCCTGGCTGTCGACGTGCTCGAGCGCAAACGTGTCCCTGGGTAATGTCAGGACGGCGTCAGACATGCTACTGGCCCCGAAGTTCGTCGAAAGTGCTGCTGACCGTGTCCCAGAC
>CBIHPL010000478.1:0-3259 GCA_966212005.1 uncultured Asticcacaulis sp. | reverse complement strand
GGTTTCAATTGGTTGTGGCAGGTTGAGCTTGACATCCTTAAACCTATCTGCGCATCCATTGGAAGCGCTTCCAAATCCGCTCCGTTACGACAAGAGGGCGGGGGCACGTAATTCTGAACGGGAGAAACATAATGAAAGCCAGATACCGCCACGCCACGGCCGCGTGCGCCTTGATCCTCGCCATGGCCGCCGCCGGCGCCCATGCGCAGGACACGGCTCAAACCACGGCAGCAGATGAAACCGCATCCAGTGACGACGCCGCCAGTGCGGATGCCGTCGTTGTCACCGGCATCCGCCGTGGCCTGCAGGACTCGCTGACGCTTAAGAAGCGCAGCACCTCAATCGTCGAAGCCGTCTCGGCCGAGGACATCGGCAAGTTGCCGGATGCATCGATCGCCGAATCCCTGGCGCGCCTGCCGGGCCTGGCCGCCCAGCGCGTCGGCGGACGCTCGCAGACCATTTCGATCCGCGGCCTGTCGCCGGACTTTTCGACCACGCTGCTGAACGGGCGTCTGCAGGTGTCGTCGGGCGACAACCGCGCCGCCGAGTTCGACCAGTATCCGTCGGAAATGGTCTCGTCGGCCATTGTCTATAAGACCCCGGACGCCTCGATTACCGGGCAGGGTCTGTCGGGCACGGTCGTGCTCAACACCATCCGTCCGCTCGACCATAAGAAGCGCGTTGTTTCGGTGAATGTCCGCGGTTCGATCAACAGCAATGGCGAGGTCAATCCGGGCACCAGCGCCAGCGGCAACCGCATCAGCCTGGCCTATATCGACCAGTTCATGGACGGCAAGCTGGGCGTGGCGCTGTCCTATGCGCACCTCGACGATCCGTCGCAGCTCCAGCACTCCAAGAGCTGGTGGTGGGACAAGCAGGGCAACGACTCGGTCACCGGTCTTCCGCGCTACGGCGCAGGCAATGCCGACGTCATGGGCCTGCACGGCATGGAAATCTGGGCGACCTCGCGCGAGCAGGTTCGCGACGGTTACATGGCCGTGTTCGACTTCAAGCCGAACGACAATTTCCGCAGCGTGAACGACTTCTACTACTCGGTCTTCGACCAGAATGAAGTCACGCATGGCGCCCAGTGGTACCAGACCCAGTGGACCGACGACATCCACATTTCCAACCCCAATATCGTCGACATCCACGGCTCAAAGGTGGCGCTGGGTCAGACGGTCAGCGGCGTCGCGCCGATCGTGCGGAACGACAATAACCTGCGCCGGGACGAGATGTTCTCGTTCGGATCGAACAACCGCTTCAACATCGCCGGCTGGCGTTCGGTCGTCGATTTCGGCTATTCGCGCAGCGTCCGCAAGGAAAGCATCAGCGAAACCTATGCCGGCTGGGGCACCAATCCAACGCCGTTGACGCGCACCTACGACACCATTGTCGAGGACATCGCCTTTGGCGGCTTCCCGCAACTCGACCCCGGCTTCAACTATGCCGACTCCAGCAATGTCTACCTGGGTGACGCAGCGCCCTGGGGCGGCTGGTCTCACGATGGCGCCATGCGCAACCCCAAGGTCACCGATCAGTTGACGACTGCGCGTTTCAGCGGCGCGCATGATATCGAATGGGGCGGCTTCAAGACCATTGAACTCGGCGTCGACTATTCGCACCGTGTCAAGACGCGCCAGGTCGATGAATGGGACCTGTGCCTGAAGGGCTGGAACCAGGCGGCTTTCGATTGCCACGGCACGCGCGTCCGCGTCGCCGATGCCGACCTCAAGGAGCCGACCAATCTCGACTGGGCGGGCTTCGGCGGCGTCCTGTCCTATTATCTGCCCGATATCATCGACACCTATTACGACAAGCGCCCGATCCGCAACGAGGACAACCTAAACAAGCACTGGGAAGTCGACGAACAACTGGTGACCCTGTTCGCCAAGCTGTCGATCGACAGCACGATTGGCGGCCATGGCCTGCGCGGCAATCTGGGTGTCCAGTACGTCCAGGCGCGCCAGACGTCGTTCGGCAACGAAATCGCAACGCCATCCGGCGCCTATGGCGATCCGAACCATCCGGCCATCGGCAACTGGGTGTCGCAAAGCTCGACCTATGGCGACTTCCTTCCCAGTCTGAACCTGATCCTCGACCTGGATGAGGACTCGGTCCTGCGCTTTGCCGCCAGCCGCGCCATGGCCCGGCCGCGCATGGACGACCTGCGCGCCAGCCGCAATGCCGGCGTTGCGCAGATCGGTCAGCACTGGAGCGGTGGCGGCGGCAATCCGAACCTGAAGCCGTGGATCGCCGATGGGGTCGACCTGGCCTATGAGCGCTATTTCAGCAAGACGAGCTATATCGGCATTGCCCACTTCCATAAGGTGCTGCGCTCCTACATCCGCAACCAGACGGTCGACGGTTTCGACTTCACCGGTTGGGCCAATTCCAGCAACGTCACGCCTATTCCATGGCTCAGCAAGGCGCAGCTTGAGGCGCTTGGGCAGACCGTGCCGGACAGCTATCCGTATCCCAACGGTGCGCCGGCGACGATCGGCAGTTTCTCGCAGCCGATCAACGGCCAGGGCGGCACTGTCAGCGGCCTGGAACTGACGGCGGCGCTCGACGGCAACCTGATATGGGCGCCCCTGGACGGCTTCGGCGTGGTGGCCAGCGTCTCACGTGGCTGGACGAACATCCGCGCCGGCGACCCAACCGATCCGGCGAAGTTGCCGGGTTTCTCGGGCGATATCCTCAGCGCCACGGCCTACTACGAAAAGTCGGGCTTCTCGGCCCGTCTGAACTATCGCTGGCGTTCGGAATTCCTCGGCGAGACCTATCAGCTGTTCGCCAATCGCGGCGCCACCCGCATCCTGGCGGACGAGCAGGTCGACGGTCAGATCAGCTACGAGATGCAGGACGGACCGCTCAAGGGCGTGACCTGGATGATCCAGGGCTACAACCTGACCAATTCCAACTACCAGACCCAGCTCAAGGTCTCCGAAAACCGGACGGCCGACGGATCTTCCTTCCCGGAAAACTATGAGGAATACGGCCAGACGGTCCTGTTCGGGTTCTCGTACAAGTTCCAGTAGTCGCGATATGCCGAAACAGCGTTCGGCGTAGCCAAAAGTGGCCCCCGGTTTTCGGCTAAATATCGCGACAAAGTTAAAATATGGACTCCCTGGTTGCCGGCGACCGAACCGGCAACCGGCCCCCTGGCGGGAGGGTTATCCCCAGACCCACCCGCCCATTTCCTGCATTCTCAAGTTTCATTACGCGGCCGCGCGTCAGGAACGCGAGGCTAAAGCCA
>CBIHPL010000477.1:0-3269 GCA_966212005.1 uncultured Asticcacaulis sp. | reverse complement strand
TTTGACCGGCGGCGACCGCCAGCAGCGCATAGCCAATATTGGCAATCGACGAATAGGCCAGAAGGCGCTTGAAGTCTTTCTGCATCAGGCCACCGAGGCCACCGACCAGGAAGGACAGGACCGATAGGGCAAGGATGACCTGCTGCCACGAATGCTCCGAGCCTTCGAAGCCGGTTTGCAGGACGCGGGCCAAAAGGACCATGGCGGCAAACTTGGGGGCGCCTGCAGCAAAAGCCACGACCGGGGTCGGCGCGCCTTCATAGACGTCCGGTGTCCACATATGGAAGGGCGCAGCCGACACTTTGAACGCAAGGCCCGAAATAAGGAAGACCAGGCCGAAGATCAGGCCGACGCCGGGGTTGGCAACCGTATAGCGGGCGATTTCGACAAAGTTCATCGAACCTGAGAAGCCGTAGATCAGCGAGGCGCCGTAAAGCAGCAGGCCCGACGACAGGGCGCCCAGCACGAAGTACTTCAGGCCGGCTTCGGACGACCTGGCGTCATCGCGGCGGAACGCGGCAAGAACATAGAGCGCCAGGGATTGCAGTTCGATGCCGATATACAGCGCGATCAGATCGCCGGCCGACACCATGACGCTCATGCCGAGCGTCGCCAGCAGGATCAGGATCGGGAACTCAAAGCGGCGATTGTTCAGGCGGTCGAAATAGCCCTGCCCCAGCACGATGATGAAGAGACCAGCGATGTAGATGGCGACCTTGGCGAAGACGGCGACGCCGTCCATGACCAGCGAGCCGTTATACGCCTTGCCGAAACCCGAGAAGGCCGCGGCAAATGCTGCCGCGATCAGGGCCACACCGCACAGGGCGCTGACCGAGGTCATGCCCTTGTCGCCACGGAAAGCGCCGAAGACGAGGATGAGGACGGCACTGATTCCGAGGATCAGTTCCGGCGTCGAAAGCTGGAGAGACAGGTTCAAATCCATCTTAGGTCCTCATCCGCCGATAGCGGCGCGGTAACCGGCAACGAGTGTGTCGATGCTGGTCGTCGTAAAGTCGAAAACAAAGCCCGGATAGACGCCGAGCGCGATCGTGCCGGCGATCAGCGGCACGAACAGGGCGATTTCGCGCGTCGTCAGGTCCGGATACTTCTTCAGCTCGTCATTGGTCACTACGCCGAACATGACGCGCTTATAGAGCACCAGGGCGTAGACGGCCGAGAAGATAACACCCGAGGCCGCAACAAAGGCCACCCAGGTGCCCCACTGATAGGCGCCGGTCATGGTGGTGATTTCACCGATGAAGCCCGACGTGCCCGGCAGGCCGACATTGGCCATGGTGAAAAGCAGGAAGACAAAGGCGAAGTGCGGCATCAGCTTGGTCAGGCCGCCGTAAAAGGCGATCTCACGGGTATGCCAGCGATCGTAAACGACGCCGACGCACAGGAAGAGCGCGCCCGAAATCAGGCCGTGGCTGATCATCTGGAAGACGGCGCCCTGGATACCGACGGCGTTACCGGCGAAGATCCCCATGGTCACGAAGCCCATGTGAGCGACCGAACTATAGGCAATCAGCTTCTTGATGTCGGTCTGGCGGAAGGCGATGAGCGAGGTGACGACGACGGCAATGACCGACAGGGCCATGACGAATGGCGCGAACATGGTCGACGCGTCCGGAAAGAGCGGCAGGTTGAAGCGCAGGAAACCGTAGCCGCCGAGCTTCAAGAGGATGCCTGCCAGCATGACCGACCCGGCCGTCGGCGCCTGGACGTGGGCGTCGGGCAACCATGTATGGACCGGCCACATCGGCATCTTGACGGCGAACGAAGCGAAGAAGGCGAACCACAGGAGGCCCTGAACCTCGACCGGCAGCGGCGATGCCGCAAGCTTGGCCGTGATTTCAGGAATCGAGGCGGTGCCGAGCGTGGTGACCAGGTACAACATGGCCGCCAGCATCAGGACGGAGCCCAGCAGCGTGTAGAGGAAGAACTTGTAGGCCGCGTAGACGCGATCCTTGCCGCCCCATATGCCGATGATCAGGAACATCGGCACAAGGCCGCCTTCAAAGAAGATGTAGAAGACGAACAGGTCGAGCGAAGTGAACACGCCGACGACCAGGGTTTCCAGCAGCAGGAAGGCGACCATGTATTCAGTGACGCGAACCTTGATTGCGTCCCACGATGCCGCGATGCAGATCGGCATCAGGAAGGCTGTCAAGAGCACGAACAGGATCGAAACGCCGTCGACGCCCATATGGTAGGAAATTGGACCAAACCATTTATATTGTTCGACAAACTGGTAATCCGCCTTCGACTGGTCGAAGGCCAGGACCAGAAGGACGCTCAAGGCCAGCGTGATCAGTGTGGTCCACAGGCTGATCCACTTGGCGTTTCGCGCGATGACCTCGCTGTCGTCCTTGCGCGCCATGGCGCGCATGACAAGGATGACGATCGCGCCGAACAACGGCAGGAAGGTCGTGAGGCTGAGGATGTTTGGAATGGCAGGTAGCATTGGTTCCGTCATCTCCCCTTAATGCGCCATTCCGAACACAACCCAGGTCAGGAGACCTGCGATGCCGAGGAACATGAAGAAGGCGTAGTGATACACATAGCCGGTCTGGGTCTTGACCAGCTTCTTGGCCGAAGCCAGCGCCGTCCAGGCCGCGCCATTCGGGCCCAGGCCATCGATGATCTTAACGTCGAGAATCTTCCAGAAGACGTCACCCAGCCAGCGGGCGGTCTTGACGAAGATGAAGTCGTAGATCTCGTCGAAGAACCACTTGTTGTACAGGAAGGTATGGATCGGGCCTTCATTGGCCGCCATCTTCTTGGGCAGGTTCGGACGCGCCATGTAGAAGTACCAGGCCAAAGCCATGCCCAGCAGGGTCACGGTCAACGGCGCCAGCTTCACCCACACCTCTTCGATGTGGTGGGCTTCGTGCATGACGTGGTTGTTGGCAGCCGTAAAGATGGCGTGGCCCCAGAAGTCATGGGCGTGTTCGCCGATGAAGTACGGCGCGAAGACGAAGCCGGCGGCGACCGCACCAACAGCAAGCACGATCAGCGGAATCAGCATGACCAGCGGGCTTTCATGCGGCGTGTGCGCGTGGCCGTGCCCATGGCTGTGGTCATCGTGCGCATGATCATCGTGACCGTGGGCGTCATGCGCATGATGGTCGTCGTGGCCATGAGCATCATTGTGCTCCCAGTGCTTCTTGCCCCAGAAGGTCATGGCGACCAGACGCCAGCTGTAGAAGGAGGTCAGCAGCGCGGCGAAGATGCCCATCCAGAAGGCGAACATGCCTTGCGGGGTG
>CBIHPL010000476.1:0-3274 GCA_966212005.1 uncultured Asticcacaulis sp. | reverse complement strand
CATCTCTTCGATGAGTTGCATCGCATCCAGGCTGACGCGCGGCTCGATCTTGACGACATTGCCATCCGCGTCGAGGTGAACGCGACGTTCGGGCGAATTGATGGCCAGGGGCTGGCGCGCCTTGCGGCCCTTGCCCAGGCAGGCGTGCGCCGCCCAAAGCGGTTTCAGCAAGGTCTCAAGGATCGGGCCGGTCTTGTCGTCCGGGTTGCCGTCGATGGCGGCCTGCGCCTGCTCGTAAGAGAGCTTGGCGGCGGAGCGCATGAGGCCGCGGACGAACTTGTGGCCGGTCTTCTTGCCAGCGGCATCGAAGACCATGCGAACGGCCATGGTGGCGCGGTTCTCGCCTTCCTGCAGCGAGCACAGGCCGGACGAAAGAACGTGTGGCAGCATGGGTTCGACGCGGTCGGGGAAGTAGGTCGAATTGCCCTTGTCGCGCGCGTCGCGGTCGAGCGACGAGCCCGGCGTCACGTAGTGGGCGACGTCGGCGATGGCGACCCAGACGACAAAGCCGCCGGGATTGGCCGGATCGTCGTCGGCGTGGGCGTAGACGGCATCGTCGTGGTCCTTGGCGTCGACCGGATCGATGGTGATGAAGGGCAGGTCGCGCAGGTCGGTACGCTTGCCGAGATCGGGGGCCTTGGCGGACTTGGCTTCGTCCTCGGTCGAGGTCTGGAAGCCGGTCGGCAGACCGTGGCTGTGGATCGCCATGACCGATGCGATGCGCGGGCTATCCTCCTTGCCGATGACCTCGATGACACGGACGGGTTTGGGCCCATAACGATGATTGCCGCCGGCGGGCGCCGCCAGGACGACATCGCCGTCTTCCAGCTCTTCCAGCTTGGCGCCGGTCAGGACGTAACTGTCTTTTTCCTTGCGATTGACGCTTTCCAGGCGCAGTTCGCGGCGGCCCTTGCGCACCACGCCGACAAGACGCGGCGCGTCCTGATCGAGGACCTTGACGAGGTGGGCGACCCAGCCGTCCGAAACCTTCTCAAACCGGACATAGAGGCGGTCATAAAGCTTCGGCGGCGTCTGCTGCGCGCTTTTCTTGAGCGGTGCCAGGCGCGCTAATGGCGTCTTGGTTTCTTCGGGTTTCCCCCACTTGACCCACAGCTCGCCGTCGATATCGCGTTCGACGACTTCGACCACGCCGGTTTCGGGCAGTTGCCCCATGGCCCCAAAGGTCTTGCGGCCGCGCTTGTCGAGCTTGCCGGCTTCGGAAAGGGCTTTCAGGCGGTGGCGCAGCGCGCGGCGGTCCTCACCCTTGAGGCCATACATGCGGGCAATGTCGGAGAGATCGAGTTCGCGATTGTCCTGCAGGGTCTTCAGAAGGGTTTGGTCATCGGGCAGTCCCTGCGGCAGCCGAACCTTCTCTTGCTTTATCTTTTTCATCATTCGCTCTCTTACATGGTTTGGCGAGTCGAAGAAAGCAAGGCCGTTACCGATCCAACCAAAATGCCCCGGCGTAAAAGCTGTTCACCGGGAGACACCGATGCATCGCCGCCTGCTTTTGTTGAGTTTCGCCTGTCTTTGCGCAGCGCCTGCCTTGGCCGAGGTGCCGCAGCTTCCGGGAGCGCAAAAGGTCGGGGCAGGGCGTATGACCTATTTGACCCTTCCGGTATTCGACGCCACGCTGTATGCGCCGGGCGGCGTCTATGCGGCGTCAAAGCCGTTTGCGCTCAAATTGTCCTATCTGCGCAACCTGAAGGGGCGCGACATCGCCCGCAGTTCTGTCGAACAGATGCGGCGGCAGGGCGCGCACAGCGAAACACAACTGGCGGTGTGGGGGCGGACCATGGCGGGCATCTTCCCGGATGTGACCAAGGGCACGACCCTGACCGGAGTGCGCCACGGCGATGGCTCGACCAGCTTTTACCGCGAAGGCAAGGTGATCGGGCGCGTTTATGATCCAGCGTTTGGCCGCGCCTTCTTCGATATCTGGCTGGGGGCGAAAACCTCTCAACCCGCCCTGCGTAAGCAGTTGCTGGGAGGTGGCGCATGACCAATACCTGGATTATCGGCGCATCGACCGGGATTGGAGAAGCGCTGGCGGTTGAGCTGGCGAAGCGCGGCGAAACGATCTGCGTGACGGCGCGTAATGCCAGGGCGCTTGAAGACGTCAAGGCGCGCCTCTCGGGGCACGGTCACATGGCGTTGCCAGCCGACGTCACCGATATCGCTACGCTGATGTCAGCCGCCCAGCAGCTTTTTCACGCCTGGACGCAGATCGACCGCATCATCTTCATGGCGGGCGCCTATACGCCGATGCATCTAGGTGAACTCGACATGAAGGAAACGCGTTCTATCATCGACGTCAATCTGTCTGGCGCCTTCAACACGGTCGAGACGGCTTTGAGCCTGATGAAGGCGCAGACCGGCGGGCAGATCGTGCTGTGCGGCAGCGTCGCCGGCTATCGCGGCCTGCCCAATGCCCAACCCTATGCCGCGACCAAGGCCGGCGTGATTTCGCTGGCCAATTCTCTGCGCGCCGAATGGGGCCACAGGTTCGACGTCAAGCTGATCAATCCGGGCTTCGTCACCTCACGCCTGACCGATAAGAACACCTTCGAAATGCCGATGAAGATATCGGTCGAGAAGGCGGCGCGGATTATCGCGCATGGGCTCAACAGCAAACGGTTTGAAATCCACTTTCCGGCAGCGTTCTCGTTGGGAGCGAAATTCCTGGCCGTTCTTCCGGATAGTTTGTTTTTCAACGCGGTGAAGGGGATGAAGACCTAGCCCGGCTCCACTCGGATAATACAATCCCGCCGATCACAAGTCCCATCGCCACCAGATGGAAGGCTTCGAGCGGCGCGCGCAGGATAATGACCGACAGGATGACGCCGAAGACCGGCAGGAGATTGATGAACAGACCCGCGCGATTGGCGCCGATCAGCTCGACCCCGGCGACATAGGTCCCCGACGCGACCAGCGATGCGAAAATGCCGGCATAGACGATGACGCTCCATCCGGTCGCGTCCGGCCACGCGAAAGCCTGATGGCTATAGGTCCAGATCAGGAAAGGGACGCAGGCCAGGACTGCACCGATGCACGGGATGGCGATCAGGGTCTGCCAGTGGACTGGCGGTTTCCATTTCAGGCCAACCGTATAGCCGGCGTAGATAATGGCCGACAGCAGCATAAGGGCGTCGCCGATATTGACCTCAAGGCGCAAAAGCCGCGCCGGATCGCCATGGCTGGCCGTGACCACGACACCCGCCAGCGTCAGCCCGAAGCCCGCCAGTTGCGCGATCGTTGCCTTGACGCGGACCAG
>CBIHPL010000475.1:0-3278 GCA_966212005.1 uncultured Asticcacaulis sp. | reverse complement strand
GACGGCAAGACCTACAGCCTGACGCCCGACATGTCGGTGATCAGTGACGCTAATGGCGAACGCCCGATCGGCATCGGCGGCGTCATGGGCGGCGAGTCGACCGGCGTTGACGACACCACGACGGACATATTCCTGGAAAGCGCCTGGTTCGATCCGATCCGCACGGCGCAGACCGGCCGCACCACCGGCATCACCTCCGACGCACAGTACCGCTTCGCGCGCGGCGTCGATCCGGAATTCGTGGTACCTGGCCTGGAATTGGCGACGCAGCTGATCCTCGACCTGTGCGGTGGCGAAGCCTCCGACATCGTCGTTGACGGCAAGGCCCCGGCCCGCCGCCCGAACGTCAGCTTCGACCCGGCCTATGTGGGCCAGCTGACCGGCCTGACCGTCTCGAACGACGACATCAAGCGCATTCTGCGCGCATTGGGTTTTGCGCTCGATGCGCAAGGCAATGGCTACGACGTCACCGTGCCGTCGTGGCGCCGCGATGTGGAGGGCAAGGCCGACCTCGTCGAAGAAATCGCGCGTATTCACGGCTTCAACGCCATCCCCGCCACGCCCCTGCCGGTCGTCCAGCCGCGTCCGGGCGGCGTCCTGACCGCCCAGCAGGCCAAGGCCCGCGCCGGCCGTCGCGCCCTGGCCGCACTTGGCTACTCAGAAGCCGTCACCTGGTCGTTCATGCGCCAGGACTGGGCCAGGCTGTTCGGCGGTGGCGAGGACAAGCTGTTGCTGGCCAACCCGATTGCCTCCGAACTGAACTGCATGCGCCCGACGGCGCTTTCCAATCTGCTGGAAGCCGCCGGCCGCAATGCCGCGCGCGGCCTGCATGGCGCGCAACTGTTCGAAATCGGGCCAATCTACCAGGGCCTGGAGCCCTGTGACCAGAAGCCGACCGTCGCCGCCATCCGCGCGCCGTCAAAGGCCCGCCATTGGCAGAACGCCGGCGAAGACGCCCTGTTCGCGCTCAAGGCCGACCTGTTCAGCCTGCTCGACGCCATGGGCGCTCCGGTCGCGTCCCTGCAACTGGTGCAGGGATCGAACGCATCGCATTGGCATCCGGGCCGTTCCGCGCGCCTGCAACTGGGCCCCAAGCAGATCGTGGCGGAATTCGGCGAACTGCACCCGGCTGTGCTGAAAGCCATGGACCTTGACGGCGCTTATGTTGGTTTCGAAATCCGCATCGACAACCTGCCTATGCCCAAAGCCAAGTCGGGCAAGTCGAAGGGCGCGCTGACACTCTCCAGCTTCATGCCGCTGACCCGCGACTTCGCCTTCCTGGCCGATGAGGCTGTCGCGGCCGCCGACGTCGTCAAGGCCGTCAAGGGCGCGGACAAGCTGCTGATCTCCGACGCCCGCGTCTTCGACGTCTATCGCGGCCAGGGTGTGCCGGACGGCCAGAAATCGCTGGCGATCGAAGTCACCCTGCAACCGGTCGACAAGACCTTGACCGAACCGGAAATCGAAGCCGTCGCCGGCAAGGTCATTGCCGCGGCCGGCAAGGCTGGCGCCACCTTGCGCGCCTGATTTCAGGCCCCGCAATAACCTTGCAGATTCAACCCTCCGGTGCTTTCACAGCATCGGAGGGTTTTGCGTTTTGCGCCTTGGTATTGCTTTGGCCTGCCCTTTGAAAAAGAAGATTAATTCCGCTTAACCGTTGCAATAAAACATCTTTTTGATCCGAGCCGCTTCAATCCCTTACCGCATGGTCTGGCCAACGCCGGTTTTTATGTTACCTTTATCAAAGATAAGAATTGGGGAGTTCAGGGGTGCGGGGCGAAACAGACCACCTCTCAGCCTGTGCGGCTGGGGGCAAGACGACGCAAACGCGCCTCGGCGCCGCAACGGGCATCGCCCTCGCCGGCGCCGGCCTCACAGCCTGTGGAGGCGGTGGCGGCGGGTCCTCCGGCGGCGGCACACCATCCCCGCCTCCGCCTCCACAGGCGTTGAACTACACCGATACCGAGGCCGCACGCTTCCTGCTTCAGGCGCAGTTTTCGGCTTCGCCCGCAGATGTCACCAGCGTCCGCACGCTCGGCTACGACGCCTGGCTGACCCAGCAGTTCGCGTCGGCCCAGAGCCAGACGGCGACGGAATGGCTCAATTCGCGCAACTGGCACGTGCCCGACGAAAAGGACAAATATTTCAATCCGACCTACGGCGACTGGATGGCGTGGCGGATGATGATGACCGGGTCGGACCAGTTGCGCAAACGCTGCGCCCTGGCCTTGTCGGAAATGATGGTGGCGTCGCTTAATCCGATCGACGGCTTCTGGCCGCCCTACGTCATCGCGGGGTATTGGGATATTCTGAATACCCACGCCTTTGGCAACTTCCGCACCCTGCTTGAGGAAATCACCCTCAACCCGGCCATGGGATTCTACCTCAATACCAAGGGCAACCAGAAAGAAGATCCCGCGACCGGGCGCGTACCCGATGAAAACTACGCCCGCGAAATCATGCAGCTCTTCACCATCGGGCTTTATGAGCTGAATGCCGACGGCACACTCAGGCTCGATAGCGTGGGTAAACCCAAAGAGACCTACGGCCAGAGCGACATCACCAACCTGGCGCGCGTCTTTACCGGCTATGACTGGAACTATGACCGTGTCACCTGGCAGACCGTGCCCTGGCTGACCTATAAGGTGCCGTCGACCGAGTTCGCCCGCGACCGCATGAAGTTCGATGCTTCCAAACATTCGACCGGGGCCGTGACCTTTCTGGGTGTTACCATTCCGGCCGATACGCCCGGTGTGGAGGCGTTGAAAACCGCGCTCGATACCCTTTTTAATCACTCGAACACAGGACCATTCGTGGCGCATCAGATGATCCAGCGCCTGGTGACGTCCAACCCTTCGCCCGCCTATGTCGGCCGCGTCGCCGCCGCCTTCGCCAACAACGGCGCAGGCGTGCGTGGCGACATGAAGGCGGTGTGGCGCGCCGTTCTGATGGATGCCGAAGCGCGCACCCTGCCCGCCGACAATCGCGCCGGCAAGCTGCGCGAACCGATCGTCCGACTGGCACAATGGGCGCGGACGTTCAACGTCACCAGCGCGACCGGCAAGTGGGAGATCTACGACACGTCGAACGGTGACTGGGGCCTCGGCCAAAGCCCGCTTCGGCCGCCCTCGGTCTTCAACTATTTCCGGCCCGGCTATATCCCGCCCCAGACAGCGCTGGCGGCCGCCGGAGATGTGGCGCCGGAATTCCAGATCCACAATGAAACGACGACAGCCGGCTATATCAACTTCCTGACCTCGGTCATCAAGGATGGCTAT
>CBIHPL010000474.1:0-3288 GCA_966212005.1 uncultured Asticcacaulis sp. | reverse complement strand
TCAACACATCCAGCAACCCCAGAAAGACCTCGGTCCCGCTCATGCAGATATGCGGCTGGCGCTCGATCTGGTCGCCGAACAGCTTGAACGAAGTCGGCCGGATATAGCGGATGGTGATCAGCCGTTCCTTCGACAGGACAAAGGTCACCGGCCCCGATTGCAAGTGATCCAGCCCGCCGAAGAAGGCGACCTGGGCCGTCATGAAGGCGGCGCCCTTATCGAGATAGAGCCGGCTCGACGACTCGATTTCGATCATGTCTTCCTGCGTTGGCAGGGCCAAGCCCAGGCGGTCTTCGAGTGCCAGTTCCTCGTCGCGCGTCGGTTCCAGCAGGTCCAGCCACACCGCGCTGTCATCGACATCGGCCGCTTCGCCGACGGTTTCGGTTACGCTGCTGATAACCGGCTCGGCTCGACTGAACGGCCGACGCGCACGCTGCGGGGTTTCACAGATTCGCTTGTAGATGGTCAGCATGGCTGTCCCCAATGAGCGCAATAAAAAGCCCGGCGCGAGACTCGCACCGGGCTCTTAAAAATCTTATCGCAGGCGCTTACTGATTGGCAAGCTGTGCACGAACGGGCGTCTTGGCGCGATGGTCGACATCGCGGCTGGCGACGCGGGTCTGCTCGACATTGGCGTCGAGGCGCGCGACCAGTTCCTTGGCGGCGGCACCCGACGTATGGCCCGACACCACGACCGGCTTGGCCTTTTCGGTGTGGGTAGCAGCCAGGGCGGCCTTAAGATCGTTGGAGTCGTTGGCGGCAACCAGTTGCGCCGCATTGAGTTCGTCGGAGACCTTGTTGCCATGCGCGGCCTTGCCGTTCGCCTGATCCTTGGCCTCGTTATAGATGAAGCCGTAGGTCGTGTAGATGGTGGTGCCGAGGTCGTTCAGCGGGCCGTACCACACCTTGACCTTGCTCCAGTCGCCCTTTTCGGACACGTCCAGGACGTTGACGTCCTTTTCGACCTGGCCACGGCGGCCATTGATCGGCGACCAGTTGGCGTGGGTGATCTGGATATAGCGGTCGGTGACGATCTGGGAAACGACGGCGACGTGACCGACGCGCATCTTGCCCTGCGGCTTGAAGACGAGAACGGCGCCCGGCTTCGGGGCCTGGCCTTCCTCGTACTTGCCGGTCGCCTTTTCCCACCAGGTCCAGGCATCACCGAAAATCTGAATACCCGTGAACTGACGGGCGAATTGAACACACTGAAGGTAAGGGCTTGCGGACTTCTTCTTGGCCTTAACGGCAGCGACTTTGGTCGTCTTCTTGGGGGCGGCCTGCGCTTCGATAGCGCCGGTGGCACACAGGGTTGATACGGCGAAAATCAGAGCCGAAAGGAATTTCCGCATGCACTTGTACTCCATCACTGTTAGTCCGAGTGACTTAGGTACAACACAAAAATTAAATTTCAAGAAATTTTCGCGTGAGCGGCGTAAATAAATTAACTGTCTTACGCGATTTCAGGGGAGGGTTTGTTAACCAATTGCTCCCCCCACCGGCGAACGACGCGGCGGAACGGAAGCTCGATCAGATGGTGCGCCAGCATGGACAGGGGCACCAGGGCGACCAGGCCCGTTAACCACCACATAAAGGGAAGCGCAGCGCCGTTCAAGCCCAAAACCAGATCTATCCCCTTCAAATAGACCCACTTCCACGGCACGTAGATCATGTAGGTCGCGAACGAGATTTCCCCCAGATAGACAAGCGGCTTCGACGGCAGAATGCCCTTGCCGTCCTGACCCAGCCCGCCAATCGACACCAGGCCCAGACCGAGCGCCACGACCGTCAGCCAATCGGGCGCGCCGAATTGTGCGGCCAAAAGCGCCCCCCCGATGCCTGTCGCCGCTCCAAGGCGCGCCGCCCAGGGCGACGACACCAACCCTGACCGCCAGGCGAGATAGAGGGCCGAACCGAACAGGAAGGCCGGCAAGATTCGCAGCGCGCCCCAATGGAAAGTCGCCTTGGTCAGCGGGAAACCGGCGATGGCTTCGAAGACCAGGTTGAGCGCGACGAGGAAGACGACAGCGAGACCGACCGCCACCAGCGGGCGATTGCGCAGCGGCCAGGCGAGCGCCGCCACGGCCGGGAAACAGAGATAGGCGAACCATTCGGCCGAAATCGACCAGGATGGATGGTTGAACGACGCCGTCGGCGCCAGCCCCCAGGCCTGGGTCAGGGTCAGATGCGCCGGCAGCGCGGCCCAGTTCGCTGCATTGCCGTCGAGCGTAATGCCCTTGAGCGCAGCGGCGCTGACGAGCAGCAGGGTAAAGGCCAGCGTCGCGATATGCAGCGGATAGACCCGCGCCAGGCGGTGGACAACAAACTTTCCGTAGTCGAAGCGCTTTTCGCCGAAGGCTTCGAGATAGACATAGGAGAGGATAAAGCCCGACAGTATGAAAAAGAGATCGACGCCGAGATAACCCTTGTCCAGCAAAGGCACACCCACCGCGCCTTGCAATTCATGGATATAGGTATAGAGGACAACCCACAATGCTGCGAAAAAACGCAGGCTGGTCAATGGCTTGATTTGATCTTGCGGCATGTTCCAGGCCCCTGACCTATCCCGTTTGGAGAATTCTGCGTTCGCCTTGCAGGATATATGCCGGACGGTAATATGAGGTGAATCTCAAAATGTATAGCGCGCCGCCTTCCCCTAGCTCCACGAAGAGGGGAGAAGGGATTGCCACGACGTCACAACAAAAAGCCCTCCGCGAGCGATCACGGAGGGCTCAATCGTTCAAAAAAGGCAAACCCTTACTTCTTGACCCAGTTGCCCGAGGCGTCCTGGTAGAACTCACCTGCGCCCAGCTTGGGCTGGATGACATTGACGAAGGTCGACTGGCCGGCGGCTTCCGGCGAGACATTGTTCTTGGCGGCAGCCTGGGCATAGACCGTCTGGCGGCCGGCATTGATCTCATCGACGGCAGCCTTCAGCGCCGTATCCGACGACGCCTTGACGAAGCCGAGATAGCCATTGCTCTTTTCGCCGACGATCCCCTGCTTCTTGGCGGTGTCGACAAGTGCCTTGGACGAAGCAATATCGGCCACGGCGGGCGTCGCGACCAGGGCGACCGCGCCCACGGCCGATACGGTCAGAAGCGTTGCGGCGCACGCCGCTTTAAACATGGACAGTTTGGTCATGATATACCCCCTTAGAACAGGTTCGGGTTCTGCTGGACGAGGGCCTTCATGTCCTCGTCGAGCTGATGCTTCACATTGATATCGAGCTTGGCGTAGATCGGCGCCAGGTTGACATTGACGTTGACCGACGGCGTGCAGGCCATA
>CBIHPL010000473.1:0-3309 GCA_966212005.1 uncultured Asticcacaulis sp. | reverse complement strand
CTGCCTGCGAAATCGCACCCAGTGCCCGGCGCAAGGTCGCCTTTGCCGCCGCCTCCGGCGTTTCGGCCTGTCCCGGCGCCGCGCACGCCATCAGGACAAACGCCAGTAATCCGCTGAGCCTCCTGGTCAAAATCCACCGCCCTTTCCCGTATGCGATTCCTTTTATCCTACATCTAGTGATCTTAGGTCGTCCCGGAGCCTGGATGTCAATGCGCGGCCGGTCATCGTCCCGGCGATGCGTTGCGGCGGTTTCATACCGTCCCACGTCCGCCAATCACGAACCGATCACAACTTTGAGAGGAGGCTTTCCTTCAAAATTTGTTAGGTGGTTTCGGCTTATGGTTGTGTCGCTAGGGATCGGAGAAAAGCAAAATGCTTGCAGATTTCGTATCTGGAGAGACCACAGAAGGTGTTTCTTTCGGCAACCCGGCGCATTTCTGGGTTGATACACGCACAGCCAGTCTGGACCTTGCCATTTTCGCACAGTACGGCGGAATGGTCGAGCCGGGGACCGATATATGCGCCGCGCACATCGCCGGAAACGATCTGAGTCTTCATACCGTCGTGTCGTGCCGCGCGGTTTGGGAAGTCGAGGAGGGCGGGAGCCGGCTGGTTCCGCGGCCGTTGCACCATCACCCGGACAGCGTCGCTCTTGCACGGAAATGCCAGACGATCATAAGCATCCGTGGCAGGTACGTCTGCCACAGGCGGACGGGCGAAGTCCGTATTGGCGGCCTGGACGCGGCGCTGACCGCTTCGATATCTGGCTGCCTGATGGCCAGCGACTTCGTCGTGTGTGACGGTCCGCGCCAGGGCCACGCAACACAGGCCGACAATATCTGCAACCGGGGCGTTCGCATGCGGGGCGTCGAGCTGGACATAAGTCACGAACTCATGTCGCACCTGTTGAACGATACCGACAGGATGACGGGATTCGTCGATGCCGTGCGCAACGGGTTTCACACCGTCCTGCCGGAATGCTGAGAGCAGGCTGAAATCCTCGGATTTTGAGGTGGGGGACTAGGCAACGGTTGTGGCGCCATGTAGGCTCCCCTTATGCGAATAATTCTCATGCTGGCGGGGTTGCTCTGTGTCGGGCTCGGCATTGTCGGCATGTTTGTGCCGGTCATGCCGACCGTCGTCTTTTTCCTGATCGCCGCCATCCTGTTCGCCAAGTCGAACCCGGCGTGGGAAGCCAAAATCATGAACCACCCGAAACTGGGGCCGCCGATCAAGGCGTTCCGGGAACGGGGCGTCATCGGCCGCCGCGCCAAGTTCGCCGCCGTTGCCGGGATGACCGTGTCGTCGGTCGTCGCCTTCTTCCTGCTGAGACCGGGCGTTTGGGCGTACGTACCAGGCGCGGTTTGCGCCTTGTGCGCCATCTTCATCCTGACGCGGCCGTCCGAATGAAGGAGCTGTTACGGACCAACAATCCCGTCCTGATCTCCTTCGTCGAGTCATTGCTCGGGGAACTGGACATTCGCTATTTCATTGCCGACCAGGCGGTGAGTGCCGCCGAAGGGTCCATCGGCCTGTTTCCGCGGCGTGTCCTGGTGGCGCCTGAGCATTTCGCCAAGGCACGTGACCTGCTGATCGACGCCGGCCTGGAGGCGGATCTGCGGCCGCTGAGCAACGGCGGATTCTGGAACGACTGATGGCAAACTGGTTTAACAGCGGGGGTGAAAACTATGCCCGGTTCCGGCCGGAATATCCACCTGAACTGTCGGGCTTTCTGGCCGGGTTGGCGCCGGAGAGAGGGCTGGCTGTCGATGTCGGCTGCGGCACCGGCCAGTTGACGGCGCAGCTTGCCGGCCATTTCGACCTGGTTCTGGGCGTTGATCCCAGCCAGGACCAGATCGACAACGCGCCGGCAATCGCGAATGTCCGCTTCCTGCGCGGCCCGGCCGAACGGCTGCCGGTGGGCGATGGCGCGGCCCATCTCGTCGCCGCGGCTCAGGCGGCCCATTGGTTCGACATGCCGGCCTTCTGTGCCGAGGTCCGGCGAATAGCGGCCAGGGATGCGGCTTTGGCGCTGATCAGCTATGGCGTACTGAATCTCGACAGTGATCTCCATGACCGGTTTACACGTTTCTATTATGATGAGATCGGCCCGTTCTGGCCGCCGGAACGCCGGCTGGTCGACAGCGGCTATGCCGATATCTTTTTCCCGTTCGACCCCTTGCCTTCGCCCAGTTTCAGCATCGAGTACGACTGGGATCTTGCGCAGTTGCTGGGCTATATCTCTACCTGGTCCGCCGTACGCCAGGCGCGTGAAGCCGGGCCGGACGATATCCTGCACGGCTTTGCGGCCGACATGACCGTGATGTGGGGCGATGCGGCGCGTCGGCGCCGCGTCCGCTGGCCGATCGCCATGCGGCTGGGCCGTCTTTAAGGTATTGGTTTCTCCTGCAACGGGCTTGACGTGCGCCTCAGGGCAAGGATAGCGTCACGCAAACTTCATAAGCCGTCGGCGTGTATTGCCGCGGCGAGGGGAATCCGTAATGAAAATATCCCGCCTGTCCGCCGCGGTGTTCGGCGCACTCCTGCTTTCGACTACCAGCCTGACTGCCCTTGCCGTGACGCCCCAGCCCTCCCAAACGACGCCGCTGACGCCGGAACGCGTCTTTTCCGACCCCAGCATTTCCGGTCCCAAGGCAACGACGGTCAAGCTGTCGCCCGATGGCCAGCTTCTCGCCTATCTCCAGCCGAAAAAGACCAGGAGCGACGTCCAGGATCTGTGGGCCGTGCCGGTCAAGGGGGGCGAGCCCTTCGTCCTGGTTGATGCCGACAAGCTGTCCGACAGTTCCAAGGTCCTGAGCGAAGCCGAAAAGTCGCGCCGCGAACGGATGCGCGTCTCGGCGCGGGGCGTGGTGTCGTTCAACTGGGCCGACGACGGTCAATCGGTGCTGGTCCCGCTCGACGGCGATGTCTTCATGTGGGATCGCGCCACACGCGCCGTCACACGCCTGACCGAAACCGAGGGTGACGAGGTCGATGCCCGCCTGTCGCCCGACAACGCTTCCGTCTCCTTTGTCCGCGACCAGACCCTCTATGTCCGCAACATCAAAACCGGCGCGGAGACGGCGGTGACACCCCGCGGCGCGGACACCATCACTTACGGCACGGCCGAATTTATCGCCGAGGAGGAGCTCGACCGCCACCAGGGGTATTGGTGGAGTCCGACCGCCCGGCAGATCGCCTATCAGAAGACGGACGAAAGCGGCGTGAAGATCGCCGAACGTGTCGAGATCAACGGCGATGATGTCAAGATCATCAAGCAGCGTTATCCCTATGCCGGCACGCCCAATG
>CBIHPL010000472.1:0-3317 GCA_966212005.1 uncultured Asticcacaulis sp. | reverse complement strand
AGGCCGGGCGCCAGGCGCACCATGTCGCCATTGCGCGGCGTCACCTGTTGCTTGACGCCGAGTTCGGCCGCCAACGCCGCATGCTTGAGCAGATGGCGGCGTTCGCCATGGGTCGGCACGGCGATCTTGGGGCGCACCCAGCCGTACATGTCCTTCAGCTCTTCGCGGCACGGGTGGCCAGACACGTGGATGCCGGGGTGATCGCGCTCGGTATGGATCTCGACGCCCAGGTCCGACAGGCGGTTCTGCAGCGAACGGATGCCGATCTCATTTCCCGGAATGACGCGTGACGAGAAGACGCAGGCGTCGCCTTCGCTGAGCTTGACCTGCGGATGGTTGCCGTCGGCGATGCGCGACAGGGCCGCGCGCGGTTCACCCTGCGATCCAGTGCACAGATAAAGGACCTGGTTCGGCTTGAGGCTGGCGGCCTCGCCTTCGCTGATCGGTTCGGGGATGCCGTCCAGCAGACCGACGTGACGCGCTGCGGCAGTGATACGATGCATCGAACGCCCGACCAGACACACTTGACGGCCACAGGTCTTGGCGGCGCGCATGACGGAATCAACGCGCGCCACGTTCGAAGCGAAACACGCCACGGCCACGCGCCTTTTCAGCGTCTTGATCAGCTTGGTCAGTTCGTCCCGCACCCCGGCTTCGGACCCGGCACGGCCTTCGACGAAGACATTGGTCGAGTCGCACACCATGGCGAGCACACCGGCGTCGCCCATAGCCTTGATACCTTCGACGTCGGTGGCTTCACCGGTAATGGGCTCTTCGTCGATCTTCCAGTCGCCGGTGTGGAACACGGTGCCCAAGGCCGTCTTGATGGCCAGGCCGTTGGGCTCGGCGATCGAGTGCGTCAGGGTGACATAGTCGATATCGAACGGACCAAGCTTAAGATTGGCATTGAGCGGAATTTCGCGGATTTCGGCGTCGTCAGCGCCGGCTTCCCGCAACTTTTCGCGGACCAGATAGGCGGTGAATGGTGTCGCATAGATCGGCGCCTTGACCTTTTCCCATAGCCAGCCGATGGCGCCGATATGGTCTTCATGTGCGTGGGTCAGCACGATCCCCAGGATCGTTTCGCCCTGCAGGAACTCAGGGTCGGGCACGATGACCTCGATGCCCGGCGTCGTCAGGTCGCCAAAAGTGACGCCGATATCGACGATAATCCATTGGCGGTCGTCCGCCGGGCCGAACCCGTACAGGTTCAGATTCATGCCAATTTCATTCGAACCGCCGAGCGGCAGGAAGACCAGTTCGTTGTTTTTTTTCATTTTATCTTTTTGAGAGCGTACGCTTGTAGATTTCCAGGAGACCCCGCAGAGTCAGATCATGGTCAAAATGATCGATCCTGTTCGTCGCCCCTTCGAACAGAGAAGCCACCCCACCGGTGGCGATGACACACATCTTTTGGCCGTAGTCCGCCTCAATAGCGCCCACCAGATATTCAATCAAGCCGACATAGCCCCAAAAGATTCCGGACTGCATGGCGGTGACCGTGTCCTTGCCGATAATACGGGTGGGCTTTTCGATGGCGACGCGCGGCAACTTGGCTGCGGCCTGGTGCAGGGCTTGCATGGACAGGTTGATGCCGGGCGCTATCACGCCCCCTTCCCATCCCCCATCCGCAGCGACGACATCAAAGGTCGTGGCCGTGCCGGAATCGATGATAATCAGCGGGCCGCCGTATTTGATATGGCCGCCGACTGCGTTGACCAGCCGATCGGCGCCGGCTTCGGACGGCTTGCCAATACGAACATCGATCCCCAAAAACGTATTGTCGCCAATAACATAGGGCGTCTTGTGAAAGTAGCGTTTGACCAGGGTGCGCAGATTGAACAGCGACTGCGGCACGACCGATGAGATGATGCAGTCGTCGATCGCCTTGAAATCGAAACCATGCATATTGAGCAGTTGATAGAGCCAGACGGCGTATTCGTCGGCCGTACGCGTCGTTTCGGTCGCCGTACGCCATTGGGCCACCCAGGCTTCACCGTCGTGCAGCGCGAACAGCGTATTGGTATTGCCTTGTTCGATGGCCAGTAACATGTGTGGTTTTCCGAAGAAGAGTATGCAGGCTCAGACAGGCGTAGCGGCGCTGTATGTGATATCGCCGCCGGTAATGGTGTAGGCCTTACCGTCCTCACCTAAGATTTCCAGCGCGCCGTAATCATCCAGGCCTTTGAGCCGGCCAGTGGTTTTCACCCCGTCGTGATCAACCGTCAGGATACGGTCGCGGCCGTAGGCCCGTTCCAGCCATGCGGCGGCCAGTTTGCTGAAATCCTTCTCGCGCCACAGGTTGATTACGCCATCCAGGTGGCCATTGAGCTTGTGCAACAGGGCGACGGCATCAAGCGACCTGGCTTGCGGGCTTATCTCACGCAGTGAGACGGTCAGATAGTCCTCGAAAATCGGTGCGGCGGCAATGTTAAGGCCGATGCCGATGACGACACCCAGGCGGTCAGGATCGGGCGTGGTCTCGGTCTGGACGAGGATGCCGCACAGCTTGCGGCCACGGTGCAGGACGTCGTTCGGCCACTTGATCCGCATCGACTTGTCGGTATCCGGCACGATCGGCCGCAACATCTCATAGACAGCCAAAGCCGTGACAAAGGAGAGTTGCGGAACATGCCGGACATCGACCTCCATGACCTCGTAGCGCGAGGCCATGAAATTGCCCTTTGTGCCGACCCAGGTCTTGCCGTGACGGCCAATACCTTTTGTCTGCTCCTTGGCCAGTATCCAGCCCGGTTCGGTGGGCCCGAGGCGCACGCGCGCCAGAGCCAGGTTCTGGGTTGACGGCAGGCTGTCGAAGATTTCGAACTTCGCCATTTATCGCGCCGTCACCCTTTCCTAACCGCCGAAACCGATGGCGGCGCGCTGGGCGACGTCATAGGCAAGCCACAGGAAGACCGCAACCCCCGGAAAGGCGAACGCCGCCGAAGCATAAGAGATCCACTTGGCTTCGGCCGGAACGGCATCGAGGTCGGACGGAGGAGCGTCGAACCACATCAGCTTCAGAATGCGCAGATAGTAGAAGGCGGCAATGACCGAAGCAACGAGACCGGCGGCGGCAAAGCCCCACAACCCGTTCTGGATGGCAGCGCCGAATACGAAGTACTTGCTCCAGAAACCCGACAGCGGAGGCATTCCCAGAACCGACAAGGCCAGTACAGTGATGGCAATGGTCAGCGGCATGTTGAGCTTGGACAGGCCGGCCAACTGGTCGATGCGGCTGACGGGCTCGCCATTGCGCTTGAGCGCCATCTGGGCCGAGAACAGGCCCAGCGTGTCGATCATGTACATGACAAAGA
>CBIHPL010000471.1:0-3318 GCA_966212005.1 uncultured Asticcacaulis sp. | reverse complement strand
CTCCAATCCCACCTGCGGCAACACCACTTCACTCGACTGGGCCAAGAGCGCCTCGAACATTATGGTGCGGGTCGGCATATGGGGCAGCGCTCCAGGCGCCATCTCGTATAATGGCGGCTATAGCTGGTCTCCCTTCACCAGCACACCGGCCGGTGTCACGAATGACAGTGGCGGCACCATCGCCATCAACGCCGACGGCAGCGCCATTCTCTGGGCGCCCGGCGACAGCGGCGTTGTGCCGGTCGTCTCGACCAACAGCACCTACAGCTGGTCTTCGACATCGCTGCCGGCGGGCATCGCCGTGGTGGCCGACGGCGCGAACGTCAACAACTTCTACGCCTACGAACGCACCAATGGTAAGGTCTATGTCAGCACCAACAAGGGCACCAGCTGGACCCAGCCGGTGACGCCGATTGCCTGGCACACTATGATCACGCCGTTCGGCAAGTCCTGCGACGTCTGGCTCTATGGCTATAGCGGCCTGCTGCACAATACGACCTGCGGCTCGGGCACCTGGAGCCAGGTTTCCGGCCCGACGAGCATTCAGGCCATGGGCTTCGGTAAGGCGGCGTCCGGCCAGTCCTATCCGGCTATGTACGTTGCCGGCACCTACAACAATGTCAAAGGCGTCTTCCGCTCGGTCAACGGCGGCAGCACCTGGACGCGGATCGACAACGCCCAGAATCAATACGGCGGCTTCCGCATGCTTGTGGGCGACCCGAAGACCTTCGGGACGGTCTATGGGGCCACCAACTCCGGCCGTGGCATCGTTTACGGAACGTCTCCGAACTGACCCTGACCCCGGGACCAGCGGCTGCCTTGCCGCTGGTCCCATTTCGTTGCTGCGATTTGCATCCCGTAAGTCCTTACCTGAGTAAAACGTATGAAAGTAATGCAATACTTGTTGAGTGCTCTGTCGCGGACCATTCCAGCCGCGGCCCTGGTCGCCTTGGTCGCCCAGCCGGCCCATGCCCAGGCCTATGCGGATCCTGAAGGTTCCGGCGCGATCGTCGGCGCCCTCCACTGGATCCAGGGGACCTTGCTAGGTACGACGGCGACGGTGGTCGCCGTGATCGCGGTGGCCTTCTGCGGCTATATGATGCTGACAGGCCGGCTGAACTGGCGCCACGGCGCCGCGGTCATCCTGGGGTGCTTCATCCTGTTCGGCGCGACCAGCATCGTTGCGGGCATCCAGACAGCGGCCAGCGGTGGCTTCTGAACCATGGACACGCTCGATCGCGACCGCCTTTTCGTCGCCCTGACCAAACCGCAGATGTTCCTGGGCGTAACCTACAGTTTCCTGATCGCGAACGTCATCATCACGACGGAACTGTTCCTGATCTTCAAAGCGTTCTGGGTCATCGCCGCGGCGCTTGTCATCCATGCCATCGGCTGGGTCGCCCATCTGTACGACCCGCGTATTTTCGATATCTGGATCGTTACGAGCTCACGCTGTCCGCACGTCGCGAACCGGTCGCTATGGGGGGGCAATTCCTATAGTCCATGACCAGAGTTGCTTACGAAAAGGAAACGCGCGGCGGAGATCGTCTGCCGTATCTCGCGCATGTCGACGACAATACGGCGATGCTGCAAGACAAGCGCCTTATGCAGACCATCGTCCTGAAGGGACTTCTGTTCGAGACCGCGGATACCAGTGAACTCAATTATCGCAAGGACCTGAGGGACGCCGCGCTCAAGGCGCTCAGCGCCTCGCGCTTCGCGCTCTACTACCATATCGTCCGCCGTCGCGTCGAACCGGCGCTTGATGCGTCTTATGACGACGCGTTCAGCCGCGCCCTGAACGATCGATGGCGTAAACGGCTGGACGCCAAGGCGCTCTATGTCAACGACATCTATGTCACGCTCCTGCGCCGGCCGACCCAGGGCCACAAGGGCATGGTCCAGCGATTCTTCGACAACATGTCCGCCGACGCGGGCCGCGCCGACAGCGAACTGCGCGAAGGCCTGCGCGACCTGAACGAGGCGCGCGAGGTCCTGATGGCCTCGCTGGCGGCTTATCGACCGCGCGTCGTCGGCGTCTACGAGCGTGACGGCAGGCGCTATTCCGGAATTCTTGAGTTCCTGGCGCAGATTTACAACGGCTTCAGCCAGGCGCGGTTGCTGCCGGAAGGCAAGCTGGCGTCGCATGTCCCGGCCCGCCGCCTCAGCTTTGGCCGCATGACCGGTGAACTGGCCCCCTATGCCGAGCAGGATCGCCGCTATTTCGGCATTCTGTCGATCCGCGAATATCCCGGCACGTCGCGGCCGGGCATGATCGACGAACTGCTGCGGCTGCCGGCCGAGTTCGTGCTGACCCAAAGCTTCGCCTTCGTCGACCGCGAACCCGCCTTGCGGCGCGTCAACCTGGCCCTGCGCCGCATGCGCGCCAGCGACGACGAGGCGATCACCCTGCGCAACGAACTGGCTGGCGCCAGCGACGACCTGGCCGCGGGACGTGCGATCTTCGGCGAACATCACATGACCCTGATGCTTAGCGCCGCCGACGAAGGCGAGGTCGCGCAAGGGTTGGCCGACGCACAAGCCGTACTGGCGGACCTCGGCATCGTCGGCGTGCGCGAAGACCTGGCGCTCGAGCCGGCCTTCTGGGCGCAGTTCCCCGGCAATATGCGCTTCATCACCCGCCGCGCACTCATCGCCGGACGCAATTTCGCCAGTTTCGCTTCGTTCCACAATTTCGCCATAGGCGAGCCGCGCGGCTATTGGGGTGAGGCGGTGACCGTCCTCGAAACGACAGCGGCGGGGCCCTATTTCTTCAACTTCCACCATGGCGATCTCGGCAATTTCAGCGTGATCGGCCCGTCCGGTTCCGGCAAGACAGTGGTGTTGAATTTCCTGCTCGCCCAGGCGCTGAAGTTCAAACCGCGGCTTGTCTTCTTCGACAAGGACCGGGGCTCGGAGATCTTTATCCGGGCTGTCGGCGGCCGCTATCGCACCCTGCGCCCCGGCGCCCCCTCGGGGCTCAATCCCCTGGCCCTGGAGGCATCGCCTGCGAACCGCCGCTTCCTGATCGAATGGGTATCGCGTCTGGTCTACGCCGACGCTGCGCCGAGCGCCGAGGACCTGGCGGGGATCGAGGCGGCGGTCGACGCCAACTTCTCGGCGCCCCCCAGCCTGCGCCGCCTTCGCGCCTTCGCGGATCTTTTGCGGGGCGCGGAGCGGCCAAGGGCGACCGACCTCCACGCCCGGCTGCGTCCCTGGTTCGGTACCGGAGAGCACGCCTGGCTGTTCGATAATGCCGAAGACGAAGTCGGACTGGATGCGGCGGGTGGTGAGGACGCCGACGATCGCCGCGAAGCC